>JAYQWI020000920.1:0-6139 GCA_035871815.2 Candidatus Parabeggiatoa communis | reverse complement strand
TAATTTTGAGGTGAACGATAATGTGACTTGAGCAATGATGAGTGATGACTGGGCCCAACTTTTTATCAAATTTGTTGTGTCAGTGCCCTAAAATTTATTTTCAATTGTTAAATCCTAATTCAATTTAGGATATTTACTTATTCTTTGTGTGTGGGAATAGCGTTTGTTTTTCCGAGCAGATATGATGTCATTTGTCCATTCTAAATCTTCATCACCTAGTTCTTGGAGGGCTAATGACATTTCTTTTCTTTGGTAACAATGGGGAGTTGTGAGCCTTTTTCCAAAGCGGGCTTTTCCAAATCTTGTTTCTCAGGAGAAATCCAAATTTTATGCAAAATATCCTCTGGTGAATGAACTGTCATTTGAGTTGTTCTCCGTTAAAGTTGATTCGGTTCCCAGCGAGAGCAAAGTAACCAGAACAAAAAACCATCGCGGAAGCTTAGGATTCTAAGCCGGGGTTAGTCAGTCCGAAGATTCCGCGTATAAACACAGATTTGTAATACTAAAAATACTATAGAAAAATACGATAATCCACTTCGAGGGCTTCAGCAAACTTTTCTGCTATTTCTTTACTGATTGTTCGCTTAGCATTTTCCATTTCAGAGATGTGTCGCTGCGGAATCCCCGTCATTTGACTCAATTGCTGTTGAGTCTTTTCTGCCATCTTTCGAGTTTCTTTAAGGGAAATACTTGCAATCATCGCATCGCTGTACTCAGGAAAAGCATTTCGCCAAGGGATTGCTTTTGCGCCAAGTGTTACGTTTGTTGGTTCAAAACCAATTTGACGCATTATTTGAATAATGTCATTCCATTTTTCTTGAGGTATTTTAAAACAAACTTGAATTGTATCATTCCCTAGCGGGGAAATATTAACTTGGCTATTCATATTATGTACCAGTGGCGCAATTTTCGTTCCAAATTTATTTTGCAATGGCGAATTTAAATATAAATGTTCGTCATGAGATCGGGAAAGGCTATACCAACATAAGTCATTTCAATAATCTTATTGCTGTTATCGACTACTTCCCAAATTCCTACATAAGTCGGGTTGCCATTTTTTAAATGGCAATGATGCTTAGATTTCTTTGTAAGTTTACTATAATTAGGCCAGTTTCATCGAACTGGTGCGGGAAAGGACAAAATGATGACCAAGAACGTTGAGAATACTCATGTTCAAGTTGGCTCGACGACTCATCCCCTCCAAAATGAAGCGACAGTTGAGGCCTCTGTTAAAACCACGGCCCAATTGGCTATTGATTTGTTTGTGGGCCAAAATCCGGCCTCTTTACAAATAGAGTTTGTCAGATAAATCTGTTGGCCTTGAACATAGTGGATATCAAGGCCTTGATAACTGATAACTGATAACTGATAACTGATAACTGATAACTGATAACTGATAACTGAAATCTTGACGATTCCTGATATTTTTTATCCCTTTGAATTTGAGGTGCAGGAACCGACGGGTAAAAGCCTATTGCTCGCTATCTTGATAGAAGAGGCGTTAGCATGGTATAGCCACTTTAGTTTTGCTTTTGAAAGGAAACCGGCGAAAGAGGCACAGAGCATATTAAGACTCTTACGTGAACAGCTTAACCAGACTGTACAAGATGAAAAGGGCGTTAATCGTTCTATACATTATTCTGCTAAAGTGGCTCATTATGAGATTGTACCTTAAAATCGCCTTTGTTTAACTGATAAATGATCAAGGAGTTAATGATGCAAACATTCTTTAATGTTTCCTATTCGCGCCGCTTAGTCGGCATCAAAGTTCTGGTGTTCACTGGGCTACTGAGTACCGGCATACTGACAGAAAGTTTCGCCGCTTGTGTGAACTATGAATCACGAGTCACACAAGCGGTACAGGATTATGATTTTGAAACCTTGCAAAGCCTATTACCTGCGCTTAGGGAAGCGGGTTGTTCGGAGGTGTATTTAGATGACGTGAAACGCAGTATGGCACAAATCGCGGCGGCAAGAGCGAAGCGTTTAATGAAACAAGGGCGTTTAAAGGCAGCAGAAGAGTGGCTGAAACGAGCGCCGACAATGGCTTGGGAAACTCAAGCTGTTTATGGGGAGATTGCCGCACGTCGTCAACAATGGCAAACGGCCTCTTATTTTTTGAATCAATCCCTTGATTTAATAGCCGATCCGCAAGCAACGCCTCAAGCACCGCAACATTGGGTAATTGAAAATTTGTATCAACTGGCTCAAGAATTACAAATTTTGGTAGGCGGTTTAGGAACGACTGTTAACGATGCTGGGGAAGGGCGGGGTATGATGCGGGCCCATGTACGGGGTATCACGCCTAGAAAACGCTTACTCCCTATACAGTTTGAATTTGGTGGGACTCGCTTAAGCAAAACAGGCCAACAATCTGCCCGGAAACTGGCGGCCTATATTAAACGGAAGGGTGTCCCTAAAGTGACTTTGATTGGCCACACTGATTCCAAAGGTAAGCGTCAGCTGAACCAGAGAATCTCTAAACAACGTGCCCAATCGGTGAAAAATTATTTGCAACAATCGGGTGTGAAGGCGAGTATTCAAGCCTTGGGTAAAGGTGAGGATGATCCGCTTCAATTGGCTAATGCTTGGCAACTGACGGCCGCTCAAATTGATAGGCTCAATCGGCGAGTTGAATTTATGACTGATTAATACTTTATGGCGTTTTCTTTTTTCAGAGCAAGATTTCAATAGTTTTTATTGGTCACTTTAGTTTGAATTGGCGTTGCAACTTTAAATCGGAGTTCAAACTTTAGTTTGAATTGGAGTTCAAACTTTGAGTTGGAGTTCAAACTTTAGTTTGATTTGAATTGGAGTTCAGACGCACTAATTCGCTGTGCGAGATCAACTTTAGGCAGTTCCAAAAAAATAATATCCCAAATGCTAAAAGTTTTGGCGTGCAAAAACTGGGGAAAGTAAATTCAAGCCAGTGTCGGGTGAAAGAATGGTGGGCAACAAAAAACCGTTACTCATCCTACAAAAACAGAGTGGGATAATTTATTTTTTGGATATGCCTTAGTTTGAATTGGAGTTGATTTTTATTGGTGCAAACTTTGCAAACGAAAGTTTGCACTCCTACCTAGACAATTAAAGCACACCACTTTTCCCACATTTTCCGATAGGCGGTTTCTAAGTGATGGGTATAGCTTGGGCCGTTCATGAGAGGGGATGCTTGCATTCTGTCGCGTAGCGTTTCGCGTAGCCTTTGCAAATAGGCCCTGTCGTTGGCGAGTTTAATCGCGAGTTCGACATATTCTTTTGGGGTGTGGGCAATCAGTTCGGTTAGGCCTAGTGTGGATAAGATGCTGAGTCCCATTCTTGCGGTATGGGTTTGTCCGACTAATGTGATGACGGGTACGCCCATCCAGAGTGCTTCGCAGGTTGTGGTGCCGCCATTAAAGGGATAAGTGTCTAGTGCGATGTCGAGTTGATGGTAGCTTTTCAGATGGCTTGGTGAGGCGGTAATCTCTTCTAATATCAGTTGTGTGGGTTGAATGCCGACAGTCATAAACTGTTTTTCAATCGCTTGTCGTGCGGTTGGATCGTTTAATATCTGATTGCTTGGTTTTAAGAGGAGTTTTGAACCAGGTACGGCTTCTAGTATTTCTGCCCAGAGTGTGCGCATTTTGGGATTGAGTTTGACATAGTTATTTAAGGTGCCAAAAGTGATTGTGTCGTTTTGATGAGCGGGTAACTTGTTGACTGGCGGTGTGTCATCATACGGACGATAGCAATAATACGTTTCCGGCATTCTGATTAAGGTTTCGGTACTCAATTGATCGGCATGCCCTTCTGGATCACGATACTGATCGGTGATGCGGTAATCTAGGGTTGTCAAACCGGTGGTGTTGGGATAACCAAGATACGTGACTTGAACCGGTGCTGGCTTTCTGGCAAAAACCAGTAGTCTGTTGTTATTGGTATGCCCGGCGAGATCGATCAGAATGTCAATTTGATCTTGCTTGATGCGTTCCGCTAAGGCATCATCGGAAAGCGTTACGCAGTTTATCCAATGATCAACTGACTGTTGTAGGCGTTGCGTGATGTTGTCTGTTTTGGCATGATTGTAGTAACAAAATATTTCAAATTGGGCATGATTATGGTGTGCCAAGACGGGTTCAATGAAATGGGCAACAGGATGTTGGCGAAAATCAGGCGAAACATAGCCCAGTTTGATTCTTCGCTCTGGCTGCTTGTCGTTTAAGTGGCGCGATGCGGGGATTAAAGATTTGGCATGTTGTTCATTAAAACGTTGGTGTTCTGAGAACAGGCTTGTGGGTTCTAAACCTTCGAGATAGTGCAGTGCCAATAAGAGCCCTGTATGGGCGGTTGTGAAACTGGGTTTGAGCGCCAAGGCGCGTCGATAATGGGTGATGGCTTCATCAAGTTGTCCTAGATTGAGTAATACGCCGGCTAAATGATTATAGACTTGGGCGTAATTGGGATTTAAGGCCAGGGCACGTTGGTAACAAGCTATCGCTTCTGTGAGTTTGCCCTGTTCACTCAGGATTATGCCCAGGTTGTTATGTGCTTCGACATGATTGGGGTTTAAGGCGATAGCCTTTTGATAATGGGCAATGGATTCTGTTTTGTGGCCTTGTTGACGTAATGCAATGCCAAGGTTGTAATGCGTTGGTGCATCATTAGGATTTAAATTCAGTGCTTTTTGGTAACTGGCTATCGCTTCTGTCAGTTTACCCCGTTTGTCAAACGCGGTAGCAAGATTATAGTGTGCTTCGGCATTTTCAGGATTTAAAGCGATAGCACGTTGGAAACGGTCAACGGCTTCTGCCGGTTTGCCCTGTTCGAGAAGCGCGATACCTAAGTGATTGTGTACTTCAATATCATGCGGTGCTAAGGCAAGCGCGTTTTTGAATTGGAGGGCGGCTTCGGCCGGTTTGCCCTGTTTCATCAGGGCGACACCCCAGTTGTAGTGTGCTTCAAAATGATTGGGTTCTAAATCGAGTGCGCGTTGATAACAGATGACGGCTTCTGGTAGTAATCCTTGTTCTCGTCGCACATTGCCTAAATTGTAGTAGGCTTCTGCATAATTAGGATTTGAACGCAATGCGCGTTGATAACTTTCGGCCGCGTCAATCCATTTACCTTGTTCTTTTAAGACATTACCTAAACCATTATGTGCTTCTGTAAAATGGGGATTTAAGGTTAAACTGCGTTGATAACAGTCTGTGGCTTCCGTTAATTTTCCTTGAGACCAGAAAACATTGCCTAAGCTGTTGTGAAAATTAGGAATGCTATCATTAATGCAGATGGCTTTGTGAATGAGATCAAGTGCTGTCTGGTTATCACCGACTTGGGCTGCAATAACGCCTAGTAAATGGATTGCTTCACTGTGATTGGGTTCGGCCTGTAATACTTGGTGGTAGAGGGCTTGGGCTGAGTGCAAGTCGCCAGCTTGATGGTATTGCATGGCCAGTTGCATCGCTTGGGGCGTGCTTAAGGGCGGTTGTTTTTTTTGAGAAGGGATTTGATTTGATTTTTTCGGTTTTGCTGATCGTTTTTTTGGCATGATTTCAGTTATCAGTTATCAGTTATCAGTTATCAGTTATCAGTTATCAGTTATCAGTTATCAGCTATCAGTTATCAGTTATCAGTTATCAGTTATCAGTTATCAGTTATCAGTTTATGGTGGGTGATTTTGATAGGGGAATGGTGGGCAACAAAAACCCGTTACCGGCCCCCTACAAGAAAGACTTAGGAATATCAAAAAAATAAATTATCCCGCAGGGCTACTCTATGCACACAAATTATTTGTAACAAACTGTCGGCTCACGCAGAGCCGCAGAGCCGCAGAGAATGAGAGAAATTAAACAAACCGGCTTGAATTAGCCTGTTGGGATTTATTTTTTTTGAACTTCCTTAAGGAAATTTCTGGCGTTCGAGTTTCAAAGCCTCCACAACTTGCTGAAACACACTTGCCCAGTCGCCGGGAGCAGGTTGTCTAAACAAGCGCATGGTGGGATACCAAGGGTTATCGTTTCGATCTAATAACCAACGCCAATCTGAGGCAAAATGTAATAATAACCAAACGGGTTTACCCAATGCGCCGGCAAGATGAGGTACGGCTGTATCCGTTGAGATGACTAAATCTAAGCAATTGATTGCCGCTGCCGTGTCG
>JAYQWI020000919.1:0-4434 GCA_035871815.2 Candidatus Parabeggiatoa communis | reverse complement strand
CATTGTGTAAAACTTTGAGAGGCAGAAAACGGCCTTGATTGGCTAATGTGGCATAAGCTTGTACTAATTCTAATAGCGTGACACCCCCATTGCCTAAGGCGAGGCCGTCACCGTAATAATCTGGATGGGCAGTCAAACTTTTAAAGCCTAATTGCCGTAAACGGTGCAAAAAGGAATCGGTACCGACAAATTGAATTGTGCGAATAGCGGGAATATTCAATGAGTTACCCAAGGCATTGCGTAAACGCAGTGGCCCATAGTAATTGCGGCTGTAATTACGAAAGCTGTGCATCCCGGTTCCGACGGGTTCTGCTAAAGGGCTATCTTCAATCAAGGTGGCCGCTGTCCAGCCTTTTTCTAAAGCTGAGGCGTATAAAAACGGTTTCAGCGTTGAACCGGGTTGGCGCGGTGTGAGCACGGCATCAATCAAACTGCCTGGTTTTTCAAGTGAAGGGGGGCCCACATTCACCCAAGCTAAGATTTCATTGCTTTGATGCTCGACAACCAGCACGGCACCATTATTGACTTTTTTGCTTTGCAAATCTTGAACACGCTGGTTCAGTATTTCTTGAACCACACGTTGAAGGCTGCTGTTGAGTGTGGTTTGCAGATGTCCCATTATTTGTAAAGCGGGCAGAGACTGAGAAGCGTAAACATAGTTGACAAAATGCGTTGCTTGTACCGGTAAATGGGCATCGTGTAAATCAAGCGGTGTTGTTAAAATGTCTTGATAATCTGCCTGGGTAATCAGGCCCTGTTTCAATAAAAGCACAGCCAGACGCGCAATAGGGGCTTTAATCTGGGTAACACCGCGACGCAAATCTAAACGACTTGGCGAACGCACTAAGACAGCTAAAGCCATCATTTCTTTGATATTTAAAGTCTCTAAATCGCGATCAAAATAATAACGCGCCGCTTGCACGACACCGCGCCGTTGACTGGCATAAGGCACTTGATTGAGATAAAACTCTAAAATATCGGCTTTGGAAAAGTGTTCTTCAAGTTTTACGGCTTCAAAACCCTCTAACCATCGGGCCCAAAAGGTTCTAGGGCGTGGATGTAACATACGCACCGTTTGTTCACTGATGGTACTGGCACCGCGCACAACGCGCAAAGCTTTTATATTTTGCAACATAGCGTGCCACCGCGCTTGCCAATCAGGGCCATGATGTTCATAAAAACGTTTATCTTCAGCTAATATAAAGACTTTTTGTAAGGTTTCAGGTATATCATGCAATGGTACATAATCGTGGATATTCCAATCATTTTGATAAGTAATCGTGAGCGGATTAGCATGGCGATCCCGTATTTGTACTTTACGCACGCTTGAATGAGCAACCGATAAGGTGTCAGGCGGTGGTGCTAAATCAATCAGGGTTTTCCAGAAAAGTACCGCACTCGCTAATAATAATGTGATAAGCGTTATTTTAATCAGTTTACGCATGCTAGGTTGCCTGTTGTTCGATTTTGGAAAGTCTCTACGGCCGTGCGTTTCTGTAGAGACGCACTGCGTGCGTCTCTATGGCCGTTCGTCTCTATGGCCGTTCGTCTCTATGGCAGTGGAGACGCACGGCAGTGCGTCTCTACAATATTAACCACCCGTCATATTCATATACCGCAAAATATGTGGTTCTCTATCCAGTTCAAAATCATGCCCTTGAGGTTTAATCGCCATCGCTTTGATAATCGCTTGTTTAAGTGGCCCGATATCGCCCGGATTTGCCCGTATCACGCGCCGCAAATCGACAGAATGTTCTTGCCCTAAACACAATAATAAGCTGCCTTCCGTTGTCACGCGCACCCGGTTACAAGTTTCACAAAAATTATGACTGTGCGGAGAAATAAAACCGACGCGCGTCTCAGTGTGAGCCACTCTATAATATTTAGAAGGCCCCGCAGTGCTTTCAGTCGAAGGTATCAGGGTAAATGACGATTTCAGATCATCACGAATTTGCTCACTCGCATAAAACGCTTCAGCACGATCATGACTTCCAATCGTACCCAAGGGCATTTCTTCAATAAAACTGATATCAATCCCTTGATTAACCGCAAATTGCACCAAATCAACCACTTCATCGTGATTACGGTTTTTTAAAATCACCGCGTTGAGTTTGATCCGTTCAAATCCCACCTGAATCGCTGCATCAATGCCCCGTAACACGCCCTCTAGTTTACCCACACGCGTCATGTTTTGAAAACGCGCAGGATTCAAACTATCAAGACTGATATTGATACGTTTAACCCCGGCGGCTTTAAGTGGCTGCGCCATTTTAACTAACTGTGAGCCATTCGTTGTTAGCACCAGCTCTTTTAAACCCGCTAATCGGCCAAGTCCTTGAAAAAGTTGTAAAATATTTTGACGTACTAGCGGCTCACCACCAGTCAGACGAATTTTCGTCACGCCTAACTCAACAAACGCACGTCCAAGCCATTCTAACTCTTCTAAAGTTAATAATTGTGCGCGAGGTAAAAAAGTCATTTTCTCGCTCATACAGTAAACACAACGGAAATCACACCGATCTGTCACTGACAAACGCACATACGTTATTTTTCGATTAAATTTATCTATTAATTGAGTAGGCATATTCAAATCCAAAATTTCCCCTTTGAAAAGACGAATAGATTGATGATAACAGTTTAGAAGTCAATTCGTAATTTGCAATTCGCAAATCCTACTTTATAGGTCATTATAAAACGTTATATAGTGTCTGAATGAAAACATCAATCAAACGATAAGGATTGTATATAATAAAGGATTAGCTCGTGCTAATGTTTCAATTAAATTTTTTTCATAACTCATTCATGTCATTAAGGTTTTAAGGGATAAGATCGTCATCCTGTCTGGGTTTAATTCTTTCTTATAGACAATCCTTGTCGTTATTTATTAGTATATAATCAAGGGCTATTCAAATAAAATAAGCGTACAATGGATTGTGTTCATTCCCGTATTTTTTAATGATTTGGTTCAAAAACGTTTTTTCATTTCATGAGTTATTGTAAGCTAATTTTAATGAGTCAACTTATCAAGGACGGAATGATAATGAACTTGTGAACAGTTGTCTCGTGAACACCTTTTTTTGATCTATTGCATGAATAGATCATTAAATTCAATTTCATCTCATAAGATATGCTATCTATTCATGCTATCTATTTTTCATGAGTGTTTTATGAGTTTTTCATGAATATATATTTCGTTTCCTTGAAAAGGGTGAAAAAGAAATAATGGCCCCGATATCGGATAAAGGCCTCTCAAATCGTTATTTAAGCTAAAAGCCGAAGGTTCGTTTATTTATTTATTTCGTTAATTCGTTGTACTCTCAATATAAAGCTCATTTTATTTGGAGTTGTTCCTTTTTATATTGACTTCATTAATAATATATACTCTTTTTTATTGATTCTAGTTTTTCAAAGCGATTTGCTATTACTAGGAACAAGTCTATTATGTTATATATATATCATGATTAACGAGGGAAGATAGCATGTCTTACCGACCACATAATTTGGCAGTACAAATGGATGATTATGAAGGAGAAGAGTTTATGTCTCATAAACCCCCCACTGATGCACCCGTAGACAATAAGCCTGAAAAACCGCGTGTTGTTTCTGTTGCACCTGCAAGAGATAACCCATTAAATCAGGATAAGGATAAACTTAACCGCTTTAGCCAGATTAATACTGGCGTACTTGATAAGAAGTTACGTGTCGCCGAAACGAGCTTACAAAAATCAGAGGAGATGGGCAATAATTTTGCTGAAGGTTTAGGGGCGAGTATCGGCAATGTTGACAAAATTCGTGATATCTTGTTTGGCGGACAGATGCGCGATTATGATAAACGCTTTAAACGCCTTGAAGATCGTGTTTCTCAGGACAACATGAATTTCCGTGAGGAAATCTTTCAGCGCCTCAAAGTGCTTGAGGAGCGAATGGATAGTGAAATTGACAGCCTGAGTGAAAAAACAAAGTTGGAACGCCAGGAACGTCAAGCTGCTCTTGCGGATTTAGAACGTGATCTCAAGTCCCTAAAAAACGAACTGAACAATCGTGTCACACAATTTGATGAACAAATCAGCAGGGACATCAAAAATTTACGCCAACAAACGTTGAGCAAATTCCAAGAAACTGCCCTGCAAATTCGTCAACAAAATGATAGCCTAACCGGTTTGCTCAACCAAGAAGTGTCTCAACTTCATGATGACAAAGTAAACCGCAGCGATTTAGCGACGTTTTTCCACGAAATGGCGGTACGCATGACGAAAACCTATGAAGAGCCCTCAGAGATAGAATAATTCTATCCGTTTTATTGATTGGGCAACCACAATTCCTTGTGGTTGCTCTTCAATCTTGATCGCCTATCCGTTTTAAAATCCTCAACTTCAAACATACGGAACCTGTCTTTAAGCGAGATTCCGTTACCCTATTCACTCAGGTTAGGAA
>JAYQWI020000918.1:0-3228 GCA_035871815.2 Candidatus Parabeggiatoa communis | reverse complement strand
GCACGCATACGGATAATGCCAGCAACACCTTCTAAAAAGTGGGGCAAATGGAAAGCGGTAGGGTAAAGTTCCATTTTACGCGCTTCGATTTTGGACAGATCTAAAATATCATTAATAAGGGTTAATAAGTGTTCGCCACTTTGGTGGATGATATCCAAGCCCTCTATTTGCTTAGTCGTCAATCCTCGCCCTCGATTGAGAATTTGGGTATAGCCTAAAATACCATTGAGGGGTGTGCGTAATTCGTGGCTCATATTGGACAAAAACTCACTTTTGGCATGGCTGGCCGATTCGGCAACTTCCTTGGCTCTAGCTAATTCAATCGTTTGTTGTTCCAAGCGTTGAGTGCGTTCATGCACCAGTTGTTCCAAATGATCACGATGTTCTTTGAGTTCTATTTCAACTTGTTTGCGCCGCTCAATTTCCTCCGTGCGCTCAATCACACGTTGTTCCAATTGACGGTTAAGGGTACGCAGTTTTTCTTGCTGCTCAAATATTTGAGTTGCCATATCATTAAATGCCCGACTCAAAATACCGAATTCTCCTTTAAATTCAGTGACACGCTGCATATAATCGCCACGCGCAAACATTTGCATACTCGAAGCCATCTGCGTTAAAGGATGAATGACATTGCGCCGAACCAACAGCATCACAAGCATAAAAACACACAGAAAACCAAACAATTGAATGAGCAAATCTTGTCTAAAGGCATGCCACGTTTTTTCTTGAAGGGTGGTAGCCGGTAATTTGATACTTAAAATACCCCTTAATTCGCCTACTTGATAGTTCCAAGCGGAATCGTACAATCTACGGATTGTTTCAGGTGCCTCTTCACGTTTACCATGACATTTTAAACAATATTCCTCTATCCAAATAGGACGAGCATAGAGATAAAACGGTTCATTGTTTTGAGAAAAAGCCTTAAAAAGCAGTTTTTCTTTTGGATGTTCACGAAAATACTCCATTGCAGCCAATTCGACAGCATCAGCAGCATGATCTCGGTTACGGGGTTGATCAGAAACATTATCAAACAAAAAACCAGAATCATCCCAGTTAGGATAGTCTTCAGAAATTTTACCCAAGGCGTGTGCTGGCAAAAAACCAAGCGTTTTTTCAGTCAGAGGTAAACCACTGTCAATAAACTGCCTGTGATAAATACGCCGCGTTGCCATCAACAGACTTCTGACTTTTTCGGCTTGTTCTTGTAAATTGTTTTCCACTGTTTGTTTGGTGGTTTGGTAGTTGACAAATTCAACACCAAGAAAAATGAACAGCAAAATAATACTGATAACCAATAATAATTTAGCTTGAATACCCATTAATTATGATCTGCCTCCAAGAGTTATCAGTGGTCACCGTGTTGCCCACCAATCGTCTATTATGTTAAAAGATGCGCTATTTTTTGCAAATTTGTAATGGGGCATACTCTTACCACCTATCAGTTTTTTCGTTATGTAGAGACGCGATGCCTCGCGTCTCTATAGGCATCGCGTCAAAACGAAAATCGTAGAGACGCGATCCCTCGCGTCTCTATATGTCTCGCGTCAAGACAAACCCCCTGAGACGCGAGCATCGCGTCGAAACAGGCATCGCGTCAAGACGAAAATCGTAGAGACGCGAGGCATCGCGTCTCTATAGGCATCGCTTCAAAACGACCCCCCTGAGACGCGAGCATCGCGTCTCTACAAAATAGATCGGTTTGCGCAAATAGCGTGACATACATTCGTTTGCGATTTTGGTGCCCATCATTTAGACAAACAAATAAAGCTTGAGATGATAAAATGATTTATACTTTATCTTTGTTATATATACTGAGCGTACTTCAAAAAGGTGAAAATTAAATAAAACAATCCGTTTATTTCCCTAAACGCAGTAACGAGCGAGAGCAACTTTGGCGCGAAGCTACGCGAGATCATCCGTTGTACTCTCAGTATAAGTTTAATTTTGGAAAATGACGATTTAGCGATTAAAGTTATCCTTATTATTAACATGGCTACGTCATCATTTTTAAGGCCCATCTCAACAGGAGTATTATTATAATATGCAACAAGAACTTGTGGATAAAATCAAAAATAATCCCAAGTATCATGAGCTTGTCTCAAAAAGAAGCCGTTTTGCTTGGATATTGTCAATCATCGTTTTGGTGATTTATTATGCTTTTATTATGGTTATTGCCTTTTCACCTCAGACACTGGCGATGAAAATAAGCGAAGCCTCTGTTATCACAATTGGTATTCCCATCGGAATATTAATCATTATCAGTGCCTTTATGCTCACGGGTATTTACGTTTGGCGTGCCAATGGTGAGTTTGATAATCTGACTAAACAAATCAAGGAGGGATTGAAGTGAGCCGAAATTTTATACTATGGGGTGCTTTTGCCACCCTTTTTGCGGCAACAGGTGTCTTTGCTGGGGGGATGCTTGAAGGGGCTATTGAAAAACAACCCTTAAATATTGCGGCTATTGTCATGTTTTTACTGTTCGTCGCTGGGACGCTGGGTATCACTTACTGGGCCGCACAACGCACTAAAACGGCTAAGGATTTTTACACCGCCGGGGGCGGCATCACGGGCCTACAAAATGGCCTCGCCATTTCAGGTGATTATATGTCAGCCGCCTCATTTTTAGGCATTTCGGCTTTAGTGTATAAAAGCGGTTATGACGGCTTAATCTATTCCATCGGCTTTTTAGTCGGTTGGCCAGTGATTTTATTTCTGATTGCCGAACGACTCAGAAATCTCGGTAAATACACCTTTGCCGATGTCGCATCCTATCGTTTAGCACAAACGCCGATAAGAACATTATCCGCATTTGGCGCGTTAGCGACAGTCATTTTATACTTGATCGCGCAAATGGTAGGCGCAGGGCAATTGATTCAATTGTTATTTGGCCTGCCTTACTGGATGGCCGTCGTCATTGTGGGCATCTTGATGATTTTATATGTCACCTTCGGTGGTATGTTAGCCACCACCTGGGTACAAATCATCAAAGCCGTTTTGCTCCTCTCAGGGGCCACATTCATTGCCTTAGGGGCCTTGTATTACTTCGACTTCAGCTTTGAAAAAATGTTCACAGAAGCCATCAAGATTTCAGATGGCGGAGAAGCGATTATGTCGCCAGGAGGCTTAGTGAACAACTGGTTTGATGCGATCTCCTTGGGTATTGCCCTGATGTTTGGCACCGCCGGTTTGCCTCACATTTTAATGCGCTTTTTCACCGTCGCAGAT
>JAYQWI020000917.1:0-3704 GCA_035871815.2 Candidatus Parabeggiatoa communis | reverse complement strand
AAGTCACTAAAATTGTCATAACGATTATTTTTGATTAATTTATACCATGCTTGTAAAGCACTTTTTGTTTCAGGATGCTGTTTTGCAAATTCGTTAATTCGAGAGGGTTTAATAACGCGCATTGTAGTCTCTGTTTAGTTTATTTCATTATATCAACTAGAATTATAATATTATTGTAATGACTAGATGTTGAAAGGATTAAGTATTAATCAGCGTCAATCAGGACAATCAGCGCAATCAACGTTCTATCCTGTTTTTCGTATAAAACATAACGCAAGAGACGCAAGAGACGCAAGAGGCGCAATAGCCCCTTTAGCCCCTTTAGCGTTTTTAGCGTTTATTGGCTTTTTCTTTCAATCCGTTTAGGTTCGCTCAGTAATATTGGATGACACAGGCTACTGCGTTAACGCATACTGTTGTATCAGGGTTTCTGCCAAAATACCCAAACCGGCATGTAATGAACGTATCATCTCTATTGATAGCGGATGCTTTTTGTTTAAGACATCAGAAACCTGAACGCTATTACCAATATAAGGTTCTAAATCAGCACGAGTTAAACCACGAGTTTCTAGGTGATATTTAATGGCTTCAATGGGATCAGGATAGGGAATACTGTAATGTTGATTTTCATACGCCTCCACCAAAATACTCAAAACTTCTAAACGATCACCTTCAGGTGTATTAGCCCTCGCATCAAAAAGGGCTTCTATCTCTTTAAGCGCCGCTTCGTAATCTGCTTCAACTCTAATTGGTTTAATTTCCATAATAAAACTCCAATCAAATTGTCGTGACATCTATTTGGTTGTATGCTTTATGGCTACCAATAAAACGGATGTAAACGATACCACACTCGTAATTGATAGCCACCACCAAACGGTAGTCATTCCCTTTGATGTTAAAAACGACTCGATTATTAGCTACCACACTTGCGTTTCGATAAACCATTTTTATATCGTTTGGCGTTTTCCAAACCGCTTTTTTGGTATCTTCCTGCCAAGCTTCTAAGGATTTTTGTGCATCTGGATGCTGTTCCCAAAAAGCTTTCAGTGTTTTTCGAGAAACAATTCTCATATTAAAATAAAGGTTATGTGAGAGAAAACAAACAAATATAACTTTTATAGCATTTTTCTATTGGCTTAAATAGGTTATCCAAATTTATCAATGTAAAAAATAACGCAAGAGGCGCAAGAGGCACTTCGATTGAAAAATAGCCCCTTTAGCCCCTTTAGCGTCTTTAGCGTTTATTGGCTTCTTCCCTCAATCCGTTTCATCATTAGGCACATAGAGATGGCTTTTCAAATTCCCCGGAGCAGGTGGCGAAGTGTCTCTACTAATCAGATAAAAGCTGCTTAAGTTGTTAGTCAATCCTTCGCAGCGGCTTAGCGATAATGCGATATCCTGAAATGTTGGGGGAGATAACACCAAAAACTCATCCTTCAGTTTAGTCGAGTTCAGGATCAATTCACCATTTAAGCCTAACTCCGAAGACACATCTATCCGACTCTCACCCAAAACGTTGAATTGTTCAGTATTGATGTCGATTTTTCCACCATTGCCAGCGTCGGCGTTAGCACGCAGTTGGCTGTTGTCGAGTGTAAAAATCGCCGGGTTGCTGATGCTGATATTCCCACCCTTGTCTTCTGGTTTATCGCCAAATGCTTCTGCGGTAAGCCAACTGTTGTCTGCCATAAAAAGCCTGTCGCGCCCGTTCAGACGAATATTACCACCACCAGCATTTTTAGCCTCTGTGTAAATACTGCTTTTGCCTGTCAGTAAGGCCGTATTTGTTGTGATATCAATTGAACCCGCATCGCCTTCGCCAGCATTATAAGCCGTAATTTGTGCAGAATTTAATGTCAAGTGCGGTGTGTTTAAATCAATGTTGCCAGCATCGCCTGTTGTGTCGTTATCCGCTCCCACTGTAATACTGCTAAAATTCGATAAAGCAATCTTATCGGTAGCATTAATCGTGATATTGCCGGCTTGGCCGGAACCACTATCTGCAACGTCTTCATAAAAACCACTAGCGGCTTCAATGTAAGCGAATCTTGAGAGTGTGACTTGTTCTGCATCCACCTGAATATTCCCTGCATCACCTGGGCCTTCCGTAAATGCCTCTATCATGCCTGTATTGATTGTCAAAACGGGCGTGTTAATGCGTATATCCCCCCCTGTGGCTTCTGAAAATTCACTACTATTACCAATAGTAATCTTATTCAAAATGGGAATAAACAAGATTAAAAAGTTGGCAACGGTTTCTTTGCCTACTTTCTCTAAAAACGCATCAAATGAAATATTTTCATCTTGACTTAAAATGTCATTGACTGATTCTAATAATAAATTGGCCTCTTGTTCGGTTGCTCCATAGTAATCTATTAAATCTTCTGGACTGTAGTTGTGCTGAATTTCCTCTAATACACCCCATAATTTATCGGGATTGACAACGTTGAAATGAAGCTCATTCGCTGTTACCGTGACAAGCGTTCCTTGATTGTCTCCATAATTATAGGCTGCTATCTCTGAACTATTCGTTAGATGCATATCGCCATCAACCACGATATCAATTCGTCCATTTTGTTCGCCGTAATTATCAGCCCATATCCAAGCATTGTCTAAGACAAATTGCCCCGCACGGATAAACACTTGTCCACCATCCCCGCTAACATCAATATTGGCTAAAGGTTCTGGTTCATCTTCAGGCCAAAAAAATTGTGATAAGCTGATATTGCCTTGTTTTTCAAAGGATTCCATTATCAAACCTTCTGATTGGGGTATCACTTGCCCTTCAGATGCCACAGAGGCAAGATTGATGCGTCCGCTAGGCGCGTTTAAGGCTCCCCCTTCAATGCTGATATCACCACCGATGAGAGAAATTTCTTGTCCTTCAATGACCTTTATCGAACTACCTTGGATGCTAATCGCGCCCGGATCGTTGCCCAAAAAACCAAAAGCGGCAGGTTGGGCAACAGTCAACAGACTATTGCTAGGGTGAGTCGCATCAAAACGTCCCCCTTCTTCCAAGTGTAAGACATCAGCAGTGCTGGCATGAAATGAGCCGGTAATGTCTAAACGGGCATTTTCGCCAAATAGAATGCCATTGGGATTGAGCAAATATAAATTGGCGCCATCAATTTTAGAACTGAGTGTGCCGTCAATAAGCGATTCAGAACGGCCCGTGACTCGCGAAATGATGTTCTCTACTGAAGAAGGCCCAGTGAAAGTGGCACTTTCACCAGTATTGATATTAAACGTCTGAAAACTATGGAAAAGATTGCCACCCTCTTGTTGGCCCAAATTATCAGGGATGGTAAAATGGCCAGATAGACTTTCCACTCGTCCTAATGTGCCATCGGTTATGGCTTCTGCGTACAGATTCGTGCTGATCAAAAAACAGCCAACAATAATAAAGCGTTTTATAAGCATTTTGTTTTCCTTCAAAATAGGTTGCATCGTAGGGTGGGGTAAGCGGCAATGCCATATAAAAAACCTCTGTGGTACTCTGTGGTACTCCGTGCTCTCTGTGTTAAAAATAAAAAACATCAACACAGAGTACACAGAGGTACACAGAGGTAAATTGTAGGGGCGAACCTGCGTGCTCGTCCAGGCTTAATTTAGCTTCAAGATTAAATCACTTAGCGTTCTTAGCGACTTTGTGTGATGATTTTCCTGGTGGTTTACCAGCGCCGCCGCCAACAGCAATATCC
>JAYQWI020000916.1:0-4444 GCA_035871815.2 Candidatus Parabeggiatoa communis | reverse complement strand
TTGCGCCATCTTTTAATCCTGTGCCAATAAAACGTCTAAACCGCCCAAAAAAGGAATCCCACCAAAATGCCCTTGCAAATACCCTTTTTCAAAGTTGTCGGTATGGCGTGTGCGAATATCGGTTAGGGGGTAAAGATGTGTGGCTCCTTTTTGATTCTTTTCGGTTAACCAAATTTGATCGCGTCTCAGTACATCGCTATCAAGCAGGTTAGTGTCATGGGTGGTGAAAATCAGTTGTGCGTTACCTTTGTTAGAGGTTGGGGAGTTTAATAATTTAAGCAATTGGAGCGATAACAATGAGTGCATACTGGTATCAAGTTCATCAATCAAAATCACTTTACCCCTTTCTAGGGCATCAAAAAGGGGGCCAAGTAAGGTTAAAAGTTGTAAAGTGCCACGACTTTCATCACCTAGTTTTAGGAAAATATCTTTCCCGCCAAGGTTTTGATGGCTCAAACGTAGCGTGTCATTGAGGTTTGCATTTTTAAGTTCACTGTTTTCTTCAAGGGCGGTTCGGATATTTTCAATAATTGATTTATCTGTCACGCCACCCTTTTCAACTTGTGCCTCAATAATGCCGGTATCCGCGCCTTTGAGAAACTCAATTATCGGTGTCTTTATCATGCCATTGTCGAGATAACGCGCTTCAACATGTTCAAAGCCATGATCTGCATTGAGGCGAAAGTCATAATTTTCTTCAAAATAGCGGTATATTTTAGACAATTGTTGATGGTTATTCTGGGCCGCTGCGGATAGAAATAGACTGTTATCACGGGTTAAGGCTTCAATGGTTTTATTTTTACCTTTTAAAAATTTGCCAAAATAGAAAGTGGGTTCTTCATGATATTGGCGGTGGAACCAGATTTGACGATGTTTGGCGGGATAAGCATACAACCATTCTTCTCGCACTTTCTCATCATCTATCACAAAACCATAATGGTAGCGAACAGTGTCAATTAACACATCACAGTCAAAATGTGAGGGTTGTTTTAGCACATCAGGATCAAGTTTAAAAGCTGTTCGGGCAATGCCACCTGTCGCTGAACCATTAGCGTGTGATTTCAAAACCATACGCCGCATAAAGGCGAAAGCTTGTAGAATATTTGATTTACCGGAAGCATTGGCACCATAAATACCAATCGTTGGCAGTATTTTAGACTCTAATGGCTTAACGATAATCAAATGCTGCTGTTGTTCTTTGAGAGAAGAAGCCGTTAATAATAATGCTTGATAATCACAAATGGAACGGTAATTGGAAACACCGAAACGTAATAACATAATGGTAATTTTCAGTTATCAGTTATCAGTTATCAGTTATCAGTTATCAATGCATTGATATCCAGTATGTTTAAGGCCAACCTATTTATATGACAAACTATAGCAAAATAAATTTGGAAGGCCTACCACTCGACTCTCAAGTTTTTTATAAGCTATTGATTTTAAATGAGATATTATTTTAGAATTAAAGACTCATTTCCTTAAAAATCAGTGAGTTATATATCTGAAAACTCAAAAATTGATTGCTGCAAAGCTAAATGATAGTTAAAAACTTGATAGTCGAGTACCAGCAAAATAAAGTTCTCACTGCAACCAGCAAAGTACATTTTTTGTTCTGTACAAAGAATTTTGATATAACGCAAAGATAATGAAGATTTGATATAATTAAAAACTAAACTAGGATAAACCAATTTTTGGAGAAAAATCAATGTCCTCTGTTACGAATGAACAGATTTTGACACCTTTGTCAAATCAAATACGCGAAGTGTTACAACAAGCGGCTGATCTTGTGGGTATTACACTCAATCAATTTATGATACAAGCCTCACTTGAAAAGGCACAAACAATTATAGAACATGAACAAATAGTGGCTCTTTGTCAGCAAGATGCCGAAATCTTTTTCAATGCACTAGATAATCCGCCCCCCCCTAATGATAAATTAGTCGAAGCCGTCACGCTCTACAAGGAATCGTCGCTATATGCTCCGAATAGAAACACTTAACCAAACCCATAAGCGCAAATCTTTTGATTGTGGAAATAAGTTACTTAATCAATATTTACAAAAGATGGCACGCCAACATGCTGTAAAAGGTGTCGCCCGCACATTCGTTTTGATTGATGACTTATACCCCTCTGATATTATGGGTTTTTTTACATTAAGCATTTGTGAACTTCATGCGGAAGAATTACCCAATTATTATGCAAAAAAATATCCTCGTATAGTTCCAGCGGCTAAATTAGCTCGTCTTGCTGTACATAAAGCTCAACAACGACAAGGTTTGGGCAACTTAATGATGACAGAAGCCATGCAACGTGTCATAAATGTTTCAGAACAAGTAGGCATTATTGGTTTTCTGGTTGATGCCAAAGATGAGGCTGCTAAGCGTTATTATCAACGATATGGTTTCCTTGAATTTCCAAAGCAAGCTTTGAAACTTTTTCTTCCCATGGAGACCTTAAAAAGTGCTTTTGAACGAACAAAAAGGCAGGATATCTAAATGTCGTTTTATAGCATTTTTCTTTTGCTGGCACTGGGATTGATTCTGGGCTGGTGTCGTTAGGTGTATTAATTAAGGAATGTGCATGAAATAAAATATCCACAAAAAATTAGCGTTCCCCTTGTCATTGCTGTATTGAGAAAAAGTTGTCGTTTTCACGCAAAAGTTTTGCGCTGCAAAACTTTTGCGTGAAAAGTTATTTTATGCACGTTCCTAATCAGGATTTTTGTTGCTCATTGATATCGTTCTGAGGTGGAACGAATCAAGGTTTTAGACACATCTTCCACTTTAAAGGTGTAAATCACATCGGCCAGTGGCAAAACTAAATCTTTGTGATGTGTCACCATGATGATCGTTGTGCCGGTATCTTTTGCGAGTGCATAAAAATCTTGAACAATGGCTTTGGCACGTTCCTCATCAACTGCTGCTGTGGGTTCGTCGGCGAGGATGATTTGGGGATGATGGCTGAGGGCTCGCAATACAGCAACTCTTTGTCTTTGCCCGCCAGACAGAAATTGCGGTTTTTTAGTCATGAGGGTGTCTATGTCAAGACGCTTGGCTAATTCTTTAATATAAGTATCGTCGCGTAAACCATTCAGTTTGAGTGGTAATTGAATATTTTGCCAAACGGTTAAAAAGGGCAATAATCCGCCGGTTTGTAGTACATAACCCAGTTTTTCTCGACGCACATCGGCTAATGTTTGCTCGTCATCCTTTTCCCAAAGGCTACCAATATCAGACGTTTCTACTACATCTTCTTTGGAAAAACGGTATTGAAAGTGTTGGCAGCGACTTGGGCGGGAAACTAAGGCTAACATATCTAGCAAGGTGCTTTTACCACAACCGCTATTACCGACGATGGCGACAAATTGCCCTTTTTGCAATTGGATTTCTGGTATCTGCAATTCAAAGGCGATCCCCCCTTGCTCACGGTGTTTGACGACTTGTTGTAAGGCTAGGATAGGGGCTGAATCGGTTGCTGTTTTTGAGATGCTGGTTTCCATAATCATGCCTTTGTTGTTGAAAATATAGCGTTTCCTGATTAAATAAAGTACACATAGTGTCAGGTAGGTATGCAAAGGGCGCATTCCCAAAAAACATTATCAATCTGCAACGACGCAAAATAAATTTTGCACTCCAAACGCAAAATAAATTTTGCACTCCAAACAAACAACATTAATGTTCAAACCCTTTATGGTTCTTGTTTTGTCGGACAGATAACGATTTCTCTGATACAAACGTTCTGGGGTTGGTTGTAAGCAAACAAAATGGCATCTGCAATTTGTTTTGGATCAAGCCCACCTTCAATACTTTGTTTAAAGCTGGTGTAGTCTTGTTTGATTGGTTCTGAGGTGGTATGGCCTAAGAGTTCTGTTTCTACGATCCCTGGGGCGATTGTGATCATTCTGACGTTGCTATTCGCTACTTCTTCTCTTATGCTTTCCGTCATGGCATGAACGGCAAATTTGGTACCGCAATAGATGGCATGATTGGAAAACGTTTTGCGCCCGGCAATGGAACTAATATTGACAATGGTGCCCGTTTGTTTTTCTACCATACTTTTAAGAACGATATGAATCCCATTGAGAACGCCCATCACATTGACATCAAACATTTTTTGCCATTCTTGAACATCCTGTGCATCAGGTTTGCCAAGTAACATGATGCCTGCATTATTGACGAGGCAATCTATTGGGCCATAGCGGTTTTCGGCTTTTTCGATGGCGTGAGTAAAACTCTGTAAATCTGTGACATCTACTTTTTCACAGAGGCTGTTGGGCAGGTTTAAGGCTTCTAAGCGTTCTAGCCTTCTTGCGAGTGATAACAGTGGATGGCCTTTTGGGGAAAAGGCTATGGCCGTCGCTTCGCCGATTCCTGAACTGGCACCGGTAACGACGACGAGTGGCTTTGTCATGGTATGTCCTTGTGTACAATATAAAAAAATTGAG
>JAYQWI020000915.1:0-6869 GCA_035871815.2 Candidatus Parabeggiatoa communis | reverse complement strand
TTGTTCTAATCCAGCATGAAAAACCATTCTTTCGCTCTGCATATCCAATAGTCCCATCTCATTCGCCACGACTAACCAAATACCTAAAATACTCATTGATATTAGGCTTATGATCCCTAGATGAAAAATAAGATTCTTGAACTGATATTTTTTAAAGAAAAGGAGACTCAGTAACATCGGGTAGATCAGTATCATGGTATATTTAGAAAGCAGTCCCATCCCAATCACTACGCCCGTTTTGATTGAAAGCCAATAGCTTGGATTACGGCGTAAACGTATAAACAAGAATACCGCTAACGTAAAGAAAAAAGTAATGAAGATATCGTTACCCGCAACCACCGTGCTATGCTGCAAAAAACGGGGGAATGATAATAAGCATAATGCCGCTAAAAAACCCGTGTAACGATCATACAATTCACAACCCATGAAATAGATCAGTAAAACGGTAGCGATACCTATTAAACTTACCACAAAACGCATGATAAACAGATCATCTCCAAAAATCTGCATAAAAAAACCCGTTACGATATGAGGCAAAGGCGGATGTTGACGCGCCATCCAAGTTTGAGCATAACCCTCAAAAAATTCAACATTCTCCACCATGATCATCGCCGCATTAAAAAAGGCTTCTTCATCAGAACCCCATCTCAAATTGTTGATATAAATACCCGCTACGATTAGCACAATAGCCCCTAAAACCAATAACAAGTGCATTTGATTTTTGAGCAAGTGTTCCTTTATCTGTCTCATTCGGGATAGCACTTGAGTGGGTAAAGAGATAATCATCAAGCCAACGACTAAGGTGAACGCGATAATAAACGACATTTTATATGGGTTTTGTAAACTGGGCACATAATCATATAGATAAGCCAACGTCCAGCCCAGAATCAACCAAAGTGTTTGCAACAAAATCATTGCTGTTAATAGAAACTTAGGTTGTAAAAATCGTTCTATTTTAAGCATGAGATTCATCCTTTCTCATAGATATTTAAGGGCATAATGAAGCCAATTTTCAGTGTATTCATTGTCAAACCTCTGATGTAATTGTTCTATTTCCCCATACAACTGTTGCGCGAGATAATGGGCAAAATGATCGGGAATTTCTGGGTATTGACGTGCATTTACTTTTTTATGCACAGTATCAGGAATATACTCTTCAGAAAAATCCAATTCGAGAAACGCATCGATATCTTTCAGCAGTTGGCGTGGATTATCAGCTATCTGTTCAAAAAAACCGACAAAAATCTTGTCTTTCGGGAAAAACCTTTCCCATCTTTGCAAATTAGTAAAATATTGCGAATTTACAAGATGCTTTTCCTTTTGCAAAAATTTCATAATAGTGTGATCACTGATGGTATGTAAGCCTTGATACCCAAATTGCTCATTATAGGATTGAGCAGCCCATGACCACATTCTGTGTATCGGATTGCGGAGTAAATAGATGATTTTGATATCTGGCATTAGCCCATAAACTTTAGCCACGACTTTTTCATTAATTGCGGCATAATTAGGGGTGACTTCACCAGCTATTTGCCCCTTTCTTGGTGAAAAAAGAGATGCATACCACTTATCAGTGCGTGGTAACAGAAAATAGCGCGTATGCCAACCAAGATTTTGTCGATTCAAGTTCACATCTTCTAAAGCTTTTTTCACTTTGCTACGCATCCAATATCGAGTGCTTGCGCGAGAACTTAACAAAAGCGTCGCTAAAGGAAAAGTCAATGGTAATAATAAGATATCAAAATAGTGTATTTCTTTAATGGGTGGTAACCAAATCTCAGGATGATATCTCAGTTGTTTATTCAACCAAGTTGTGCCTGATTTTTGGGCACCAATAACTAGGAAATTGGGTAGCATATCGTTAAACTTTATTTTGATTCTTTTTCAGCTTCTGACTCAACCGTTCCCAAGCAAAACCAGCGATGTTTCCTAGCTGTGAAATGACAAGTAATATACTGAGCAAAAAAGCCTTTTGGCGTGGTTGTTGTGAAAATGGGTAATGGAGCATTGACAGATAAAATGATGAGGCCTCAATCTTGTTTTGACTTTGCCGGCGTTTTTGGCGTAGTTGTTGAAAGCGAAAATTGCCACGCCCGTAGTTAAAGTGCTGCCGAATAAAGGTACGCAGTGTTAAATCATGAAAATGACTAACAAGCACTTCCGGTGCATAGCGAAACCGATATCCGGCGTATTGCCACCGCTCACATAGATCGCGATCTTCAGCGCAGCGAAGCGTTTCGTTAAAGCCATCTATCTCCTGAAAAACCTCGGCTGGGAGGGCCAAATTATTAGAAGCAAAAAAAGGCGGTTGCGTCGCTTGGAATTGCTTCAAATGGTAATAGCTATAAAGATAAGCGATAAGCATCTGACTCGCAGTGGCATACAAATTATCAGTCAGCGCATTAATGGTTTGTCCCCCTATAGCGTAGCTTGGTTCGACAGCGAAACGCTTTGCCAAATTGGATAACCAATCAGGTGCTGCGACACAGTCATCGTCTATGAAAGCCAAAAATCTACCCGTAGCCACTGCCGCGCCGCCATTCCGTGCCGCTGCCTGCCCAGCATTCAGTTGTTTTATCAACTTTAGAGCCATTTTATCTTGAAACTGTTCGACGACTTGCTGCAAAGAGGTTTGCCCCCCATCATTGCTCACTATGACTTCGTAATTTTCACGAGGATATTGCTGTTTAGCAAGCGCCTCAAGACAGCGAGCTAGTTGCTGTGGACGCTCAAAAGTGGGTATGATAATACTGAAAGTTTGGTAATATGGACGTTTTAACATTGTTGTTAGACAGCTTTGTATACGTCATTGCAATGCCATTAAAATAAGGGCAGACACGCAGGTATGCCCCTACAAAACCCAACGTATTTTGGGACTGTAGGGGCGAACCGAAGTTATCGCCCTCGCTTAACTTAATGGCATTGATACGTCATTGGGGCACCCAATTAATGGGGCTTTGCTTGGAAAGGGGATAACCACTTTAATACCTGATGGATACGTGCATTATCCAGAAAATGCGGGCAAAACCGACAGTCACTGTTCAGAGCAATGAGTCCTTCTCGTGTGGCTGTCTGGCGACGAAAAGCATGTATTGTTGATCTATTCCAAAACTTTTGAAATGAAGTTAAATTAAGATTCCCAAGCACCTGATTGCACCGGCAACAAGGAGTGGCTGTACCATCCGCCCTAAACCTAGCGTGAATCCATGTTATGTAACAAGGAAATTTTTCCCATACCTTTTCACCTATTTCACGGTGAATCAGCACATTGCTTACGTTGTGTTGCATAGAGTGAGTATCTAATCGCTTTTTCGCATCCATAATGCTATCGTAAATCAATTGTTCTTCGTCTACCGAAAATGTAGAATTTAAAGTTTCTCGAAAAAAATTGGTCATAGGATAAAAAGATAACCCATTACATTTCATTTTTATTGCCAAATCAACCATCGCATTGATGGAACGGAAGTTGTGTGGAGTGATTGGATTATGTATCCATACGACCGGAAAATGACTTTTTTGCTCTGCCTTGATGTCAGAAAATAACTGTAATCCATCAAGCACTTTCTTAAAATTCTTGGTGGGATTCACGCCTGGATAATTCAACCGGTATTCTTTGATGGAACTTGCCCATAAACTCACCTTTATCGTGTCAACTTTTGCATCAACAAGCCGTTGTATTCCATTTCGGTCAAGCAACGTGCCATTCGTTAATAGGGTAAGCTGAAAACCAGCCGCTTTAATGACCGAAATCATGTCGAAAATGTGTGGATTTAGGAAAGGTTCTCCTGATCCTTCAATAACTATACTGCGAGTTTTAGTCGTTTTGAGCTCATTGCATAGATGCTTAACAAAATCGATTGTCATATCCATCATACCCGGATTGCGTGGTGTAGGAAGCCCTTTTGCAGACTCAGAATGATAAGGGCAACCAAGACATTGTAAGTTGCAACGGCTAGTGACATCAAGTGTCACAAAAAATGGGGATGTACTGGCAGCGTTACCAGTAAGTAATCCACGCAAAAGTTGTACCTTTTGAAGGAATGTTGCCATTAGTTATATCTCCTTTGCTATTTGGTCATTGGTCAGTTTTAACATTTCTCAATTTAAATCCATTTTTTGAATACTACAGGCATCAGCATTGTGATGCTGGTATGGACAGTTTTTACAGAAATTTATGCTGTCAGGCTGATCCCGAATTTTTTTTCTGAACCTGATTGCTTGTTGACCAAACCAAATGTCTGCAAATGAAACCTCTTTGGAAAACACACCTAACGGATTTTGAGCGTTGTAATCCTGATCACAACCAAGCACAGTACCATCAACAAGAACGGTGGGAAACCAAAATGGCCAATAGCAAATAAAATTGTTATGTTGAACACGTTCATTGTTTTTATACATATACGCTTGGAATTTTGAAGCATTTGGTACAAGTTCACGATGTTTGTTTTCGATTCCATCACAGATGGACAAAGCACGAACTGTTAAAAAGTCGAACCCATTTTTGATTGCGAATTCTTTTAGGTGTGTGATCTCATGTTCATTATGCTTCATAACAATATAGCGCATGTGAAGTAATGGCAGATCAAGCCCTTTTTCTTGCTTTATCTTTGCCAAACGACGCACACCAGACAAGGCGCGTTCAAGCTTCGCACCGACCCGATACTTAGAATTCGTTTCATCAACTAGCCCATCAATAGCAACAATGAGATGGGTGGGTGGATACTTAATGATTGCCTGACGCACTCGTTCATCATTTAGTTTTTGCCCGTTTGTCGAAAATATTGTAAAAATATCGTGTTGCCGAGCAATGCGTAGCATATCCATCAATTTAGGATGCAACAATGATTCTCCCCATGCCCACAGTGACATTGTTAACAAGTGAGGACCAACTTCGTTCATCAGTTGCTCAAACAAACTCACATCCATTGCCATTGGTTTTCTATTCATTTTTCCAATACCAGTCGGGCAAATTGGACACTTTAGGTTGCAATAATTGGTTAGTTCAATCTGTAGATGAAGTGGCCAACTCCATGGTTTCAAACTTCGATGAATAAAATTTGCCCCCGCTTTGAATAAATTTAGCCGTTTTGACATAGACATTTGACGAATATGTACTGGCATCAAGTCAAACGTAAAATCATATTGCCCTTGGAAAAGTACATTCCAAATCAGTTTCGGAGAGCGCATAATCGCTCGAAAACGCTCGTGCTGTTTCATATTAATACTTCCAAATTAATTAAACTTGTCTTATTCGCCAGTGTATCATTGCTTTCCCAAAAATATCCCGCTGTAATAGCCACTTGCGATACAACCATCAATGTAGCCAGTATAAATGCTTTAAACAAGGAGGCTTTTGAAAAGGGATATCGTATCAAATGCCAATAAAAAGATTTGGGTTCTTTTGTACTATCACCACGTTTGGCATGGTGAAAAAGAAATGCGCCTCTACCATAATTAAATTGCTGTCGCCAAAAGGACAAGAAAGTGAGATGATGATTATGGTAAACAACCGCTTCTGGCATATAAAACATGGTGTAGCCATGCTGCAACCAACGATGGCAAAATTCACGATCTTCCGCTGCCGCCAAAGGAAAATGAATATGAAACCCGTTCATAGCATGGAATAGCTTTGCTGGTAAGGCCAAATTATTGCTTGTAAAAAAACGTGCCTGATGAAGTTCAGCATTGTAATAACGGTATAAATAATCAATTATAAGCTGACTCGCAGTAGAATAAACATTTTTAGATAATTGATTAATAATCTGTCCACCAATCGCAGCATCTGGGTTTTCTTTAAAACAAGCGGCTAAATTTTTAAGCCAATTAGCGTCTGGTTGACAATCATCATCTGTGAAAGCGATAAATTGACCTTTTGCTTGTGCCGCGCCAGTATTGCGGGCCGCAGCCGGGCCCGCATTATATTGTGTGAGAAGGGTAATGTCAAGTTGACTTTGAAAATGCTCAACACATTCAAACAGTGGTGTTTGGCTACCATCATCCACAACAATGACTTCAAAATGCGGATAATTCTGATGTGCTAGAGATTGTAAGCACAGTGCTAATTGCTGTGGACGGTTGTATGTTGGGATGATGATTGAAATCAAAGGGTGCTGTATCTGGCTCATCTCTTACTTTTCCGACAAAAATTTAAGAAGGTATGCCGCAATTTTTTCATGGGCCAATTGATTGGGATGGTTTTCATAAGGAAACCTTATCCTATATTTTTCTATATCAGATAATATATCTTCGATTTTGATAACGACGAGTTGTCTCGTTTTTAATTTGGACAAGATTGCCTGATATAAGCGAGAATTGCTGCTAGGCCATAACAAAACATAAAATTGGCCACCATAACGTGCCTTAAATAAGTTTTTCGATTGATTAACGATACTGACAAATAAGTCAATATCAGCACTGGAAGTCGCTTGAGCCGAAGAGGATAAGGCTTTTCGCACGATGTTTGATCGCGTCATCAGTGTCATGAAACGACTCATCAAAAAGTTTTTAAAAGGCCCTTGATAGGCTGCTTCACCCTGCTCATTTAATAGATATTGTGGCCCTGATTGATCCCACCAAGCTCTACCAGCACAACGAGCAATATGTGAAGGAATGGCTTGATATACCGCAAATTTAGGAGGGATATCAGAAACGATGGCTTTTTCTATCTCATTTTCAAGTATAGCCAGCATCTGATGGGGACCATAACCATGAAATCCAAAGTTGAAAGCTTTGAATATCCCTTTTTCCTCAAAACGGTAGGGCATGGTTTCGTTATCATTGACCCCTTCTCCAAAGGTAAATGAGCCACCAAAGAATAAGACGGAATTCATCGGTGGTTTTTTACTCTGATTAAAACCAAGCCTTAAACC
>JAYQWI020000914.1:0-2090 GCA_035871815.2 Candidatus Parabeggiatoa communis | reverse complement strand
CAGGTATTTTACCGCAAAGAGACGCGAGGCATCGCGTCTCTACGAAACCGCGAATTGTAGAGACGCGATGCTTCGCGTCTCTAATTACAAATAAACATTGCTTCTATTAAAATACCTGAAAATTGATGCTTCAGTACTTAGTAAGCACTTCAGCGCCTCCCCTCACTCACAATCTATCGGATCAGCCGTCGTCAGCCGAAAGATATCGGGTTGAGTTTTAGACTGCTTCATATTCACACTATAACACTCAAGCGGGCCTTCTATAACCTTACCATTAGGCAAAACAGTCACCCAAGGTATTTTGACACCAAAGTTCAAGCTTTCATTCTCTTCAGAATAGCTGGGATAACAATTTTCAGGTGTTTCGATCACTTCCCCAGCATATTCCAGTTCAAAATTTCGAGATAACTTGAAATCTCCAAACCCAATGAGTGCTTCCAAGGTTAATGCCACGCCGCCTGCTCCGGTAAACAAGGCAAATTTCCCATTAGGCTGATCATCCCAAGGATTATAGAGTTCCATCGCCACCTTATCAAAAGTAACCTTCCTATCCGTAGTGGAATAAACCGCAAAATCGTCACCCGAACAAGTGGTGGTTTCTGAGATAATCAAATCTTCAAGACCACAAACAGGACTGTGTACTGGTACCGGATTGGGATTACCACTCCCCAATTGCCCGCGATCATTATTGCCCCAACCACACAAGATACCATCCGCTTGCAAGGCGAGAGAATGACTATCACTCGTTGAAATGGCGATAATATTAGACAAGGGAGTGATTTGATTAACAGAAGTCGGCGTGTTAGAACTATATTCCCAATCTACCGTGTAGACTTGACCACCATTTGTTAGAGCGATTGAGTTGCTATAAGCCATCTCAATCGTTTTGACATCGGCTAAACTGCTCACTGGAATGGCTGACATCGGAGTATTACTATTCCCATCTTGCCATTTTCCAGAATAGACGGCACCTGAGTCTGCTACAGCAAGATATCGCTGGTATGTCATATCAACTTCTTTGATACTTGGCAAACCACTCACAGAAGCGGTTGTATAGGCACTGCTACCTGAATCCCATCTGCCAGAGTAGACATTGCCGGTGTTCGTCACGGCCATATATCTCTGATAACCGTCTACAATTTCAAAAGATTCAACGCCCGATAAACCGGTGAGTTGCGTCGCTGGTTCTGGTGTATTGATACCCCAATCCCATTTTCCCCAATAGACATCACCTGTGTTAGTCACGGCGAAATATTTGTCGTATGTCATATCAAGTGATTGAACAGCGGACAAATTACGGACTTCATTGGCGGGTGTATAGGAACCGTCCGTCTGTCGTTTCGTGGAAAAAACTTGACCGGTATTGGTAACGGCTAAATATCGTCCGTTGTAATCACCTCCAACAACCTCTTTGACATCAGCAAAATTACTCACCTGTGTTGGTGAATTTGACATGCCCTGTGGACACCATTGCTGTGCACACCAATCAAACACCTCGCTACTGTTTTTTATGACAGGAGGGGCAGTATTTGACGAGAGCGGTATAGACTCCACACCATCAAAAACGGCCCTATCAGACAGGGAAAATTCGACAGGAATCGTTAGCGTGTTTGTATTTCCGCCAATTTGGAAAAGAACACCATCGTCTCTTAAGCCAAGAGAAAAACTGCCCTCTGCACGGATAGCCGGTTCTGCTGCTGTAGCACTTTGGGGTGTACTGACATTGAGGGCCGTTAAAACGCACATTGCGAGGGTCGCGGGTTTAAAGGCCTGAGTGGGTGATAAGGATTGTGGTTGTGTTGTGACAGGGTTATACATGATATCATCTCCTACCAGTGATAAAAATGGAGCGCGTATTATGACAGATAAAAATTCGAAGGACAAGAGGCCTAGACCGAAAGGCAAATCTAACCAATCAGTTATCAGTTATCAGTTATCAAGTATTTTCATGTTTATCAGCGTGAATCATGACAAGAAGCAGAATCGGTGTTCTAAGTACTGAAGCACAAATAAACAGGTATTTTAGGACAAAGGGCAACCACAAGGGATTGCCCCTACGAGTTGTAGGGGCAATCCCTTGTGGTTGCCCC
>JAYQWI020000913.1:0-2702 GCA_035871815.2 Candidatus Parabeggiatoa communis | reverse complement strand
CCAGAAATCAAAACCCTCCTGTCCGACAATAACGGCGGAATCTGGATAGGCACATGGGGTAGCGGGATAATTCATCGCAATGCCACAGGTGAAAGGGTTATTTTTAATACCGAAAACAGCGCGTTACCGAGCAACCACATCACCTCCCTGATTTCAGATAGCCAAGGTGGCCTCTGGATAGGGACATCCGCTTTTTTAACAGAAGGCGGTTTAGCCCATCGTGATGCCAGCGGCAACTGGCGTATCTTTAAAACGAATAACTCAGACTTACCCGACAATAATATCTATGCCCTACTGGCCGATGACAATCAAGGCATCTGGATAGGCACATTACATGGACTGGCTCACCACAGTGCGACAGGCGAATGGCGCGTTTTTAACCAAGACAATTCAGGCTTACCAGACAACCAAATCAAAGTACTGCTTTCAGACAACAAAAAGGGCATCTTGGTAGGCACCCATAAAGGCGGTTTAGCTCACCGCACGGCCAATGGCGACTGGCGTATATTTAACACCGACAACTCAGAAATGCCTCATAACGAGATCAAATCCCTACTGTCTGATGATAACGACGGTTTATGGATAGGCACTTGGGGCGGCGGTTTGGTTCACTATACTGCCAATAACGAATGGATAGTCTTTACCACCAGTAATTCTAGCTTACCAGACGACTACATCAACAGCCTGCTATCTGATGGCAAAGGTGGCCTTTGGATCGGAGCATGGGGACTCGCTCATCTCAGCTTTGATCAAACACTGACAGGAGACTTAAGCGGAAAACGCGCTACCCTTCTGATTTATCCAGAAAGTCGCCGAGGCAATATCAAACACCTCACCAGCGAAAAAATAGCCGGTTATGCCTACCAAGCCCTATCTGACCGATACTACCGCCATGACGAAATTTATTTTCTGGCCTACAAACCCGATATTGATGTCAATGGAGACTATCAATCAGATACCAACGTCGTCGATGCCCCAATCACCTTCTTTGAAAAAGCAAGCGGTACCACAACGCGCAGTCTAACATCAGAAGATATTCGGCAAGCCTTTAACTGGGCCAAAGCAAAAGGCGCTTTAAATCAACCCCTGCTAGTCACATTTATAGCAGACGGTTTATCCGACGGCAAACTGTTACTTAACCCAGAAACCCAAGAGGCCCTGAATGCCACCGAATTAGCCACAATCATAGAGGACTATCAACAAGCCACCGAAAACGAAGTGATTGTCATTATTGAAGCCAGCTATGCCGGTACCATGATATCCCACTTAGCCCCACCCAATCGTCCCTTGACACGCATCATCATCACAAGTACCCGTGCCGATCAACCAACCCTTCACAGCAACGTATTAGGTGAAGATGCGTTTACCAAGCGTTATTTCAAGGAACTACGTCGCGGAAGCAACTTTTGGGAAGCCTTCCATCAGGTTTCTAGCGAGTTATTGCCACAAACACCTCAAATTGATGATGATAATCGGGGAGGTCGTTTAGCTAAACAAATGTGCTTGAATGGCTGTTTTAGTCTCCGCCCAGAAAAAACGGTTTACCATGATGGCGAAACAGCGCGTATCACTTTACCGCAATTACCCGCCGGAAAAGTAGCGTATGTTCTGATAGGCTTTCCAGATGGTCAAACCATGCTGAATCTGAAGAACAAAAATGATTTTACCACTTATGAAGAGACAAGCTTATCCGCTTGGCAAGGAAGTGAAGCCCTTGTTATCGAATGGCCCATCACAGCCGACTTACAACGTGGAGAATACCGCCTCTATTTATTAAGAGTCAAAACAGGCGTTGAACCTTTAAGCCATCCTGAATTTTGGGAACTGAATGTGGGCAGCGTGACGATAGAGTAGTGGCAAAATTGCCTTTACGTTCCAACTTGAGTTTGCCTAAGAACAATGGAGAAAACGATGACAATTCAAAACATGATTTTAACCAGCAAACCCAGTTTATTACTGGGACTATTCAGTTCACTGATTTGTAGTCTATCAGTCATACAAGCAGCAGATTCAGTCTCTCCCCCACAAACCTCATCCGTTTCCTTAGAAAATGCAGTATGGGAAGTCTTTACAGATCGAAGTGGAATCGCAGCACTTTTGCTGTCAGAGGATGGACAAACACTGTGGGTAGGCACAACCGCCGGACTTGAACAACGCCATCCTGAAACAGGAGAAGTCAAGAGAATTTTTACCCACTTAGACGGCCTACCCAATAACGCGATTAGCGCCCTTGCGAACGATGGTCAAGGTGGCATCTGGGTTGGCACTGATAACACTGATCTCACAAGCCTTAATAATATAGCAGCCTCTAGTGGTTTAGCTCACTATCATTCAGACGGAACATGGGCCATTTTTAACACCCACAATGCCGCGCTACCTTCTGATAATATCCTTTCTCTTCATGTTGACAATCGTCATGGCATCTGGGTAGGCACAACAAAAGGCTTAGCATACCGTCATCCAGACGGCACTTGGCAGAGATTTGAAGAGGAACAGTCTGAATTGCCAAAAGATAAAATCTATTGGGCCACCTCTCTTGTTGGAGATAATCAGGGTGGAATATGGATGGGCGCGTGGATGGGTAAATCAACTTTACTGGCACATCGGGAGGCTAACGGCACCTGGGAAATATTTAACAGCGATAAGGCACAATTGCCAGAGAGTTATATCACTTCCCTGCTTGGTGATGGTAAAGGGGGACT
>JAYQWI020000912.1:0-7012 GCA_035871815.2 Candidatus Parabeggiatoa communis | reverse complement strand
AGGTATTTTAATAGAAGCAATGTTTATTTGTAATTAGAGACGCACGGCCGTAGAGACGCACGGCCGTGCGTCTCTACAATTCGCGGTTTCGTAGATTGCGGTAAAATACCTGTTTATTTGTGGTTCAGTACTTAAGCCTTCATTGAGAAAAACAGGCTAAATAGCCCTATTGTGCCAAGAGCCAATAATAACAGGAGTAGTCTTTTAATCACTTTGATTTCGTGATTTTGATGTGCTGTTTGAGCTAATAGATTTTCTAAGCTTTCAATCCTGATTGATGCATTTTGGACAGTTTGATTGATGCTACTGATTGTCTGATCCAGTTTGTCTAATCGACTTGAAAAATCAATTTGATTGAGCTTGTCAATCAGATGTTGGGTTTGTGCAATAAATTGACTCGAATTATCTAATAGTGTTGATAATTCAGTCTGTTGGCTTTGGTATAAGGTTAAAATATCAGTTGATTCCGTTTTGAAAAGTTCAACTTGCTTCTTAAATTGTTGCTGTGTGTGAGAGACGGATTCCTCTAACAAATCCTGAATGTTTTTCAGGTGAATGGCATACTCTTTTTGTACGGCTTCCGTTGTTTTGACTACCGCTGTTGAGACTTCTCCGGCATAAGCAATTTGTTTGACGGCGTTATCAAGCGTTGTGAGTTGTTCTTGTAGTTTAGTCAGTTCGTTGTGAATGGCTGGATTCATAGTCTTCTAAGAAGTTGTTGTTAAATTGTGCTAACCAAGCAGTATGCGCTTTCAAACAAAGCAAGCTGATTTCGTTTTCGAGTATTTGTGCAAGGTGATATTTTTCAAGTTCTTTTTGATATTTGAACACTTCGGAAAGGTATTCGCTGACAGACATTTTTTGGGTGGCTTGAAAGATAAGAAATCCTTTAATGAGACTTTCTTTCGCTTCTTTTATGAGCTTGTCATTGTCAGCTTCCAAAATGAAGACGGTAAAGGCTTTTAATAACAACAGGCAAGCATTATCAGGATGATCAATTAATAAACGTAAACAAGCGCCGCGTAAATGCTTTAAATTATTCAGTTGTGAACCGGTTTTATCTTGTTCGATAATGCCAATAAAGTCCCAAACCCATTGAATATTTTGATTTTTACCTTCATCAGTTAGATCGGTTAAAGAATAATTGTGATCTGCAACACTGTGATGTTTTCTGGCGTATTTCGCATGAAAGTATAAGTCAATAAACTCTTTAAAGAGTTGATTACCGTTTTCTTTTAGGCCTTCATAACAGGCCATTCTCATGGTATTGATGGCTTCTAGGCGTTTTTTGGCGACTTCTTCATAAACAAAATCAATCAAAAAGCCTAAACATTTTTGGATGGTGGTTTTACCTTTATAACTATCAAGCTTTTTTATTTCTTGATTGGCTCTGACATCGGAGTAGAATGTCTTAATATAATCACACAGGTAGGCTTTATAAGCGTCATCTGTTTTTTTACTGGCATAGAGTACAAAATGCTTTGAGTTAAAATCTAGGGTGTAATCGTCAATGACTCCAATCGTTGACAGTCTATAAATGGCTTTCTCTTTGTCCATTTTATCATCACCTACCTGAAAAGGGATGATTATGGGTGCTAATTTTTCGCCGATTTCTATTTCGGCTAACTGTTTTTCAATACCGGGCTCTGATTCTGATGGGGTTTCTAACCAAAGCACGACATTCTCTGTTGGCGGGCATTTTTCTTCAAGATAAGATTTGACAAATTTCAACAGGCGATCAGATAAGGCTTTATCATGACTACTTCGATTGCTGTTTATTTTTAAATTGCTCAGATTGAGGTATCCGTAATGCTTATCAAATCCTTGATTGAGATATAAATGAGTATGTTGCCAAATATTAAGGTGAATCTCAATATCAAAGGCTTCTGATAATTTTTCCGCTATGAGCTTGAGTCTATGATGCGCGGGATAGATAATTCGGTTTAAAAAATGATGATAAAGTAATGATTTTTCATGTTCTTCACCTTTAAATGATCTTCTGTAAAAGTGTTCTAAAATATCTTTATCGACTTCTATCGTTCCTCTTTTGTCTATAATCGTTTGATCATTAAATAGAATATAGCATATTGCTAATTTTCTATCTCTACCGGCCCTTCCCGCTTCTTGTACAAAACTTTCAATAGAACTGGGATAGTTAATATGGACTGTAAACCGAATATTGGGCTTGTCTATTCCCATTCCAAATGCTTTAGTGGCTACTAATAGATTGAGTTTATTTTGAATAAACTCAGCTTGATGACGCGCTGAATCTGTCTCAACGTTTTTGTTTTGATTATCAGAGCCAATAAAGGTGCCTGCGCGAAGATGCGGTAAATCAATATGAGCGAAATCAATAAGATGATCATATACGCCAACTTTTTTGCCTTGTTTTTTGTACTGATTTGTCACGCCAAAATACCAACTTCTATGCGGACAAAAGATTAAACCGGCATGGGTGCCGTTTTCATTAAAGAAGTGATTCGCTTCAAAATTTTTCAAGGCGATATTTTGATTTTGAGGCATCTTATTGTATTGCTCAAGGGTTTCAGCAATGGTTTTTAAGACTTGATCTAATTGTGCTTGCTTGGCTAAACCTATACTTTTCTTATTCGCGCCTTCTCCTGCCTCAATTTTTATAATTTCAAACTGTAATTCTTCTCGGTTAGTGGTTTCAAAGCGAATGATGGCTTCTTCCCCAAGACGATGCTCATTATTGGCTGATAATTCTCTTTGTATATCAGATAACACATCAAACGAAGCGGTTGCGGTGAGTCCAAATAACGGAATCGTGGGCAGATTTTTGGTTTTGCAAAACTTTATGGCGTTATGCCCGAGTTTTAAATACGCTGTTCTAAAATCATGCCCCCATTCCGAAACACAATGCACTTCATCTATCACACAATAGCTAAAATAGTTGCTTTGGCGAGACATGCTGAGCAGTGCTTCTCTAAATTCTTGTATTTGCAGCCTTTCTGGTGATATAAAGGTGAATAAAACTTGGGCTTCAATCAGTTTGTCAGTGGCTAACAGTCTTTCCTTTGTGTTCAAAGAGGAGTTGATGACGAGACAGGCATCGATATGATTTTTCAATAAATTCTCGTATTGATCTTGCATTAAAGACTTAATCGGATCGATGATCAAGGCGATGCCGGGTTGTAGGCAGACGGCTAATTGATAGGTTAATGATTTACCACCGCCTGTGGGTAACAATCCAATGACACTTTCTCGTTGTAAGGCTCTGTTTAAGATTTCTAATTGGCCTGGCCTAAATTGTTCTTTTCTAAAGATATTTTGCAAAAAGTACGTTAATGAGTGTTCTGCTTCAGGCAGAATCTCATGAGTTTCATTTTCAAGCTGTTTAGCGATTTGCCGATATTGAATTAAATCTGAGCTATAAAATAGACGTTTAGTGGTTGGGGCATGTGCAGATCGAATGGTGACAAAATGTTGGCAATGAATGCGTGTGTCTCTATCTGTGAAACCGGCTCTTTGCAACATGGCAATATCAATCAACAGATCACAAGTGATAGGCTGATCAAGAGCATTTATCGTTTTAATGGGATAAGGTTGATTGAGTTGAGCGGTTTTAAATTCTTCTGTGACAAAAACCTGTAATTTGATAGGGGGTAATGTTCGGTTCTGCCCTTCTAATAAAAACAGGTTTGCAAATAATGTCTTAAATTCTTCGATTGCCAAAAACGCACAAGGTACGTCTCTTTCAATAACAACGATCTGCCACAAGGGTGCGGTTAAGTTTAAATCACCTTTTAATATCAATTCAATCAAGGTTTTATGAATTCTGGCTATGGCAAAAGGCGTTAAGATGAATTGCAATGCTTCTAAACCTTGTTTGGTTTGATACAATGGGTTGTTGTAATTGTGAATTAATCTTTGAAAATAATCATTTTTAAGCATCTGTTTCAGACGGTTTAATTGAGAAGCGATTTTTTCAAAGCGGTTAAATTGAATATTGGTTTGATCAAGCGCATCTGTTTTAATACGCAAAGTCTTTGCCCAATCTGCCTTTTCGACGGCCGAATCTCTTTTTCGATCCAAGATCATTTGTTGCGCTTGATCATGTTGAGGCCCATCAATTTCAATGATGAGTCCTTTTTTGCCGGTAATGGGATAAGGAAATTCAATGCAAAAATCGACTCGTTGCTGTGTGAAATCAGTATGATCGTTGAGAATACTGGTGAAAAGGCGTTGTGGTTCTAATAGCTGGATAAAATAGTCGCCAATTTGGCTGGGTATAATCTGATACAAAAATCGTTCTTCAGACTCACTGTCTAATTTTTCCAAATCGGTTAAAGCGTTTAATAAGCGGTTATGACGATTTAAACGGGGTTCGATAAGATGTAATGCGGCATAATAAAGTGGCTCAAAATTCAGTGGGTTATGAATCCAGTGATAATGAATGTTGCCCAGTTCATCAATCTGTTTTTGAGTGAATCTGAAAGTTTTTGAAAAAACGGTTTCAATTTCAATTGAAGCTTGAGTGGGTAAACCTCTGGTAATGAGGTTGTTCGCGACGGCAACAAGTGGCTCCAAATGTTGTTTTTTTGAAGAGATATCGGTATTGGTTTCTAATTCAAAATAACAAAGCTGTTTTAGCAAGCTATTTATTTTATTGTCAATCTCTTTAATAGGCTTGCCGTTTTGAAGTAATAATTTTTTGACAATGGGTAAAATATATCCGGCTTGTAATTGCATTGTTTTTCTCAGTTGTTTAAACATATAACTACAAGGATTAGTTATAAGAAAGGATTAGATTGTGCCAATATTGAATTTATTGAGTTTCATGATCTCTCTTTCTGGAGGTTGAGACTGATGAGTTCATTGCTTGCCCAATACTTATCCTTTATTATAAGCAATCCTTGTCGTTATACTTATCCGCATCGAATAACAAATCCTTGTCGTTATTCTTCAGGCTTCAATTGAAAGAGTTCTCGTGCTGCGGTGACGAGTTCATTACGTTCATCATAACCGGCTTGACGTAATTGGACACATGGGTTGTGCATTAAGGTATTGGTTAAGGTGTGGGCTAGGTAGTCAATGACTTCATGAGGTGCTTTTCCTTTGTCAATCATGCCTTTGGCTTTTGCGACGAGGCGTTGACGGGATTCTTCAGCTTGATCACGTAAGTAACAGATGGTGTCTACGACATCTTGTGAATGCCACCAGCCGATAAAATGTGTGGTTTGCGTGTCAATGATTTCTTCGGCTTTTTGCGCGGCCTGTTCGCGGGAGCGTAAATTATCTTGTATGACTTCATTTAAATCATCGACGCTGTATAAAAAAACATCGTCTAATGTTTCAACCGCGGGATCAATATCGCGGGGTACGGCGATGTCTACCATAAAAATCGGGCGGTGTTTGCGTTGTTTTATGGCTTGTTTGACATCGGCTTGCGTTAGAATATAATCAGGGCTGGCTGTGGAGGAAATGACGACATCCGCTTCTGCGAGATGCAGGGGAATTTCCTCTAGGCTAATGGCGTAGCCTGCAAATTCTTTAGCGAGTGTGCGAGCGCGTTCTATCGTGCGATTGGCAACGATCATGCGATTGAGTTGGCTTTCATGTAAATGTCGCGCGGCTAATTCTATGGTTTCTCCGGCCCCAATCAGTAAGGCGGTGTAGCCACTTAAGTCTCCAAAAATTTGCTGTGCTAATCGCACTGCGGCAAAGGCGACTGATACGGGGCTTGATCCAATTGCGGTATCGGTACGCACTTGTTTGGCTACGGAAAAACTGTGTTCAAATAATTTATTGAGCAATTTCTCGGTTGTGCCCATATCACGGGCGCTATGATAGGCGGATTTGATTTGTCCTAATATTTGGGGTTCGCCAAGAATCATGGAATCTAAACTACACGCGACTCGTAATAAATGACGCACCGCTTCGGCTTGCGAGTAGGTATATAAGTAGTCCTGTAAATGTTGAAGGGGGACGTTATGGTAATGACTGAGCCAAGTGATAATGGCTTCCGTGGTGTCACAATCCAGTACACAGTATAGCTCGGTGCGATTACAGGTTGATAGAATGACGACTTCCTGTGCCAGTTCACGTTCAATGAGATCAGGCAAAGCTTGTTTAAGCCTATCCGGTGTAAAATTAACTTGTTCACGGATTTTAACTGGGGCCGTAGTGTGATTGAGGCCTAGAGCAAATAGTTGCATAGTATCAGTTATCAGTTATCAGTTAGCAGTTATCAGTTATCAGTTATCATAGAGGTTCAGAAAAATAATTTCACAATAAGGGCGAACACGTTCGCCCTAAAATACCTGTTCGCCCTAAAATTATTTTTCTGAATATCTATATCAACAAAATTCGTTTCTGAAAAAATGTGGAGTAGATAAAATGTCAAAAAAATTTTTAAATCAAGGTTTTACACTGATTGAAGTGATGGTTGTTGTGGTGATTTTGAGTGTTTTGGCCGCTTTGGTTGTGCCTCGGATTATGGATAATCCTGAAAAAGCACGGCGGATGAAAGCTGAACAAGATATTCGTGCTATTGAAACGGCCTTGAAACTCTATAAATTGGATAATTATGTTTATCCTACCACGGATCAAGGTTTAGAGGCGCTTGTTGTTAGAACGCAGATTCCGCCTGAGCCGCGTCAGTGGAAAGAAGGCGGCTATTTAAACAGTGTCCCTAAAGATCCTTGGGGGTTTGATTATAACTATCTGAAGCCTGGTATACATGGTGAATTTGATTTGTATTCGCAAGGTGTTGATGGGCAACCCGATGGCACGGATATGAATGCGGATATTGGAAATTGGCAATTGAAATAATGACGGGTTTACGTTCCAACTTTAGTTTGCTTTAATTTGATACAATCGCCCCCTAACCCGTTCAATTAATAATTCCTGTGATAAAGTCCAGCCCCATTGTGGTTTAATATCAGGTTTTTTATGTGGCGTAATGACTAACAATGAGGGGGCTATTTGGCTTAACTGATATAACAAGGTGGGTAAGCGCGAGGGCTGGACTAAATGTAGCGCGAAACTG
>JAYQWI020000911.1:0-4127 GCA_035871815.2 Candidatus Parabeggiatoa communis | reverse complement strand
TCGGCTTTGATGGTTGCCTCTATTCTTGTTTGTTCAGGTATTGCCCCTGTGACGGCATATCAAATGGTGACAAAGTCAAGAGGTTTAGCAGTACCCGATACCCAGGAGCAGAAACGCTGGTTAGATCGTTTTGCACAGGTGGCGCAATCCCAATGATCACATCAGTTCTCAAAACAGTGATATGATTGATATTGGGTGATTATAAAAGCAAACGACAAGGATTGTCTATAAAAAGAAAATAGTGATGTGGGTGATATGATAGAACACTGATTCGGCTTCTTGTTTTTTGAGTCCAATCAGCGTTCTATATCGGTTAAACCCCCATCACCTTTCCCCACTATCAAAAAGGATTAAACCCAGATTATCGCAATCTAATCCCTTGATATCTTACCACCTATCAGTTTTCTATAATGCGATGTTTCGACGCGATGCCTAGTGCAGTAAAGCGGAAATCCTAAGACCACCTAGCCAACAGCCAACAGCTAAAGCAGTTGTCTAAAAGCTCAAGTCACCTAAAGGTGACTAACATTTGCCACTTGAAATGGATTTAGACTGAAAAAAAAAGGGCAAATTATAACAGTGAACAGTATACCCACAATTTTTAGTTGCAAAAATAGACTAATAAAGACTATTGTGGGAATGTAGTCACCTTTAGGTGACTTAAGCTTTGAGACAACTGCTTTAGCTGTTGGCTGGGTGGTATAATCATTTCTGCTCTCCTGCACTAGAGTAGGCCCGCTTACCCACCCGACAAGACAACCTGAATGTCTTCATTGGTTATCCCTTTATCTTCCCTAACCATCACAATCAGCGCCTTGGCCTCAATTTTCTCTTTTCCAGACGGATTGCAACGTATCTCGCCATGAGGAGAAATGTAAGCGACAGCGGTTCCGACATCAGCTTCCATTAAGTTATAAACCAGAGTCGCCCAAGGCTTATCAACAACAGTCACATCAAAGCGTCGATACTTATCGCCTTCATGCGTAAACATATTTTCCATCACCGTTTCACAGCCAGGCGCACTCAAGGCACTGACAATCATTTCAGGATAAGCGCGTACCGGCCTGATAGTGATATTGGCACCGGCTTCTTGTAGGCGAGGTCGATTCACATCATCAACACACTCAGCAGCAATTAAAGCGGTTTTATTGATATCCCTAATTCGGTACAGAATATCAAACGTATTGCCATCAGAAAGGGAATCATGATGCTTCTTAGCCAACACAATAATGATGGTAGCCTTGTTAATATTCACCGCATCTAAGTCTTTAGGCGCGTTACCTTTCCCTCGATAATGAACCACACCCAATTTTCGTAACGAATCAGGCAAACCTTCTGGAAAATCATTGGTCAGGATTTGAATATCAGCCTCTTGATAAGGTTTAAGCTGCCGAAATTCGGTCACCAACCTCTCATAGTATTGCTCATATATCTTATCCTCATGCTCAGAGATAATCACAATATGATTGCACATATTCCATCTCCATTCTCCTTTGAATTGTTTGTAACGTTTAGTGGCCCGATAATCAAAATAATCACCAGCCGTCTTTGCTAAGAAAAAAATGCCCCCAAAGTACAGAAGTAATATGGTTGCCATTCTAGCAAAAGGGTTATCAATTTGGATATCACCATATCCAACCGTTGTCAGGGTAGTCAATGTTAACCAAATAGAATCTCCAAGAGAAAGTTTTTGAAACAACATCATCGCAGCCGTATGACAAATAAAGATAACAACGAGATAAAGCAATGAGTTGATAAAGTTTCTTTTCAAGTCTTTTTTAACCACCCTTGACTTGTTCATCCTAATTTTCTTAAGCCAATTGAAGAACATAAACATATCAGTGATATCTCATTCGCTGGCCTACCTTGCCCAATGGAGCGCATAAATGGCGTAAATGGGATAGCAAAAATCTTATACTTAAAAAGTGATGAGCATCCAAGGGCCAGCAAACAGGGTTGAGTATAAACAAGGAATTAAGATGAAATCAAATTTACGTGCAGGATTTTAGCACTTTCTTTAACACATTGCATTAACTCTGAGTAGTGATGCAATGTGGGCGATTTTCTGATAGAACACTGATAACGCTGATAGTCATGATTTACGCTTAAAAATCAGCATAAATCAGTCGGCCATCAGCGTTCTATCTCGTTTTTAAACCGCCATCAGCTAGATAAAAATGATTTTGGGTTTGTCTTTGAACGGGTTTTTTTTTGAAAAAACAGACCCATTTTATTGAATTGGGGGGAGGTTATTTTTTGGCCGTTACTAAAAACCGGAAAATAAACGCACGCAAAAGAACGCAATTTCACAGCAAAACTTTAGCGTCTTTAGCGTCTTTAGCGTCTTTAGCGTTATTTTTTTATTTTTTTGAGGGCACAAGGGCAACTTAAACGATGGCATGGAACGATTTAGCCCCATCGTGAGAGATTTTTTCCTTTAACGGCAGTCAAGTCATTGTACAAACGCTCTAAATCCCAATTACATTAACCATTAACCATTAATTGCTGAAAAAGACAAATGCCATTTGAAAATTATTTTGATTTTGTTGCCGAAGATGCGATCCGCATTACGGGAACCAGAGTAGGTATCGAAACCGTCATAGAAGATTACCAACAGGGGGCAAGTCCAGAAGAAATTATTTTGCACTATCCAAGCCTCTCTCTTGAGCAAGTTTATGCGACGATTACCTACTATTTAGCTAACCCAAACAAGGTAGAAGCCTATATGGCATTGGTGTACCAACGCCAAGATGAAGCTTATGTAGAGCAACAGCAGCATCCTTCTACATTTGTGCGTTCATTACAGCAACGATTAAGCGCACAACGTCAAAAACGTTTTCAATCTGAAAGACAATCGCAAAAGAGATCGATTCAGCCACTTCAAGTGAATACATTATGAAACCGCGTTTTTTATTGGATGAACATATCAGCTCAGCGATTCAACGACAATTACGCCGACTTGAACCGCAAATTGACGTTTTGCGTATTGGTAATCATGATGCACCGCCAATAGGAAGCACCGATCCTGATATTTTAGTTTGGTTAGATCAGGAAGATTACATTTTAATTACTCAAGACAGAAGCACCATACCAGGACATTGGGCTGATTATTTTGCGAAAGAGGGACACGCGCCTGGTGTTTTCTATGTTCATCGAAAAGCAACTCTTGGACAAATTATTGAGGAACTTTACTTAATTTGGATGGTTTCAAGCGCAGAAGAGTACAAAAATTGCCAATTATCCATTCCATTCTAAATAATATAGCATTTTCGACAAGCGTGAAAGACATCAATTATAGGAGCAAGCCCTTAGTTGCCCTGTATTTAAGCAAATCTAAACAATTAATACGTCCGTATCAAATCTCATTGATACCGGATTCCTCGAATCCGGTTCATTTGTTCTTCAACGGATTCCACATCATGACAACAATTGAAAAAGGGGTGTTCACAAACTTTCTTGTTTTTTTGTGAGTGTTGACATAATTAATAAATATTCCCTGATTGAATTAAACATGATTAAAAAATCAGTGCCGTCATGACAAGAAGCCGAATCAGCGTTCTATCAAAAATCTTCCGAAACGCTAACTCTCACACTCTTCAGCTTGTGAAGCGTCTAAAGGTGATGGCGTAATCAACAATTGACCATTAAGAAGTTGTGTATTAATTATGATTTGTGTATTCATACAAATTTCAATTTTATTATTCTCAACGCTTATCTTTTCTATATGCACTTTCGTCTCGACAGGTATAGCATCATTTGATTGAGATTGATTTTGCGCTTTATAACCGGCCTCTTCAAGCCATTGACAAATACTGCGCCAATTTTCGACCCTTTCTTGCTCTCGCTTAACAATTGTTTTAACGTATTTATACAACTTATTACACAAATTAACTTCAAGCCCTCTCACATCTCGGTGGAGTGTTTCCGCAATTTCAGTGGGGCTATACCCACACAATAAGCCACGCAAATGAAGTTTTTCAATTCGCGTCAAATTTTTTCCTTTAACCGCAGTCAAATCATTGTACAAACGCTCTAAATCCCAATCCTTTTCAGCTTGAGTAAATTGTTCATCGGTGTGTGCTGTCACTGTTGTGAATCCTTATACAAAATGATAATTAAAAGTAACC
>JAYQWI020000910.1:0-10643 GCA_035871815.2 Candidatus Parabeggiatoa communis | reverse complement strand
CGATCTCCAGAGAACGATAATCAGGTTTATGAAGCTAAGATGGAACTGCTTCCCTATCAAGATTCCCTTCACTTTGTTGTTACTGAGCTGGAGGAAGTTGAGAATGTTCCTGAAAATGGTGAGAGTGATATTCCCTTTATCATAATCAGTGAAGTCCCGGACAGCCTAATGGAAGTGGGAGTCCAACAATTCGTCGTGATACGCGAAAAGGTATTTTTTGATTCATTTTGGTTTAATTCATTTTGGCCCGAATTTCCAGACTCTTTAGAAGAAAGAGAATTCGCCATCCCAGAGAAAACGCCGGTGATAGATTTTACCGAAAAAATGGTGATAGCTGTCTTTTTAGGATTTTTTCCAAATGATGGTTTTAGGATTGATATCAAACACATCGTTGAGACCAATGATTCTATAATTGTTACTGTAATAATTAGGATACCAGATCACAATGATCCAACTGTTGGATTGACAGATGGTTTCATTTACCCCCATCAAATCATTAAGCTGAAAAAATCACATAAACTCGTTTTGTTCAATACCCTTATTGAAGTGTCTCCTTCTTGGCCTCCAAGAAATTGAGTTCATTAGGGCTCATATTATATTGAAAATTAATGAGATATGATTAATTGATTTTTATATTCAACGACGAGCGTAAGATGAGCAGAGCTACAGCTCTCACACAACTCAAAAAAAGCCCTAAGTCTAATGATAAGGGACTTTTGGCGTTTATTGGCCTTTTCTTAAGGCATGCTGTGAACCTGCTCTGGATAAATAAGAGTTGTGATGACAAGGAACTATGTACTTTTTTTGAATAAATTGACTCGTAAAATTTCAGCTAAAGAAACTCATAATGAATTATTAAATCCTTAACTGCTAGAAGCCATAAGCCCAAAAACAAGGCAGTTCGATTCAAGGATATAAGCCAACATAGGCAGAAGCTATTAATTATTAAAGTGCGTGACTTAATGTGTTTTCTATCGTCAGCCCAACCGACTCATTTATTTCGTTGCCCGACAACCTACTGCACTCACTTATTATTGGGCGCATTCCTAAAAAGCCCCTTCGCTCGTTGAGCCAAGGGGCTTTTTTTACGCCTATCGTCAATCTCAGTTTTAATTGGGTTAATTGAACCTCACATTTTTTTGGCCGTTACGTCTAACTCAATAAATCAATAAATAAACCATGTGGAAAAAATGGGGTGAATTAGCCCTCACATTTTTTTGGCTGTTACGTCTATATGAGTAAAGGGTAAGTCATAAGTTGCCGTGAGTTTGTGAACTCCAAGAGAATGCTTGTTTTGAACTGTTGGACTTCCAGTTGTCACTCCAATCTACGAGAAATTTTTCTACCACAATATATAGGGGATAAAATTGAAACGAAAACTGAATAAAATTGCAATAGGATTATTGTTAGCTGGAATCTCTGTCACGACTCAAGGATCTGTCGTCTTTTACAACGACGATATCACAAGTTTTGAGGCGGCCAGCACAACCTCAATCGTTGAAGATTTCGAGGGCGTTTTTCCCAAAAATAGTGCCATTCGTTCATTTACTTCTAATGGGATTAATTATACATCTCATTTACAGAATCTATGGGTCACATCAGCTGAGTTTTCAGCTTTTGAAGCGCCAAAGAGAACAAAAAGTGTTCTCACAGGAAACGGTAACGAAGACTTTTTTCTCGTTTTTAAAACACCTGTCACTGCAGTTGGATTTAATACCTACTTAAATTCCATTGGGCCCGTCGCAGTTGAAGTCATTGGCAACAATGGAATACTTGATAGTTTTAGTCTTTCACCTAATCCCAGTCAGATGGGATTTTTGGGTATCACATCCACAGAAGAAATAACTTCCATTCGTTGGGAGGCAACAGCTGCAGCTGGTATCGATACGGGTATTGATAACATTCGTACTGGAGGTGCAATCACACAAATACCCGCTGTGGACAGTTGCCAACTCTACGCGGTCAATGACAAAGGACTCAATAACTCGCAGTTCTTCACCGTTGATCAGGAGACGTTAGCAGTCAAGCCCCTCGGCGAAATGTACGAAGGCTATGACATTGAGGCATTGGATATACACCCCGAGACTGGCATTCTTTACGCTGCCTCTGGTGACGATACCGATAATCCCGGTCATCTGTATACCGTCAATCCGCAAACGGGTGCTTTGAATGACTTAGGTTATACCGGGTTTCAGGAAATTGAAGGTTTGTCTTTCAATAAAAACACACTCTGGGCATGGGCAAAAGGGGATGGCCTGATTTCAATTGAGCCCCAAAGCAGCGTGACGGGTACATTGATTATTCCTTCCAGGGTTTTAGTAGAAGACTTGACTTGGGATAGCACGGGTACTTGGCTTTATGCGGTTGAAAACAACAGGATTTGGATGTCCGATGGTAAAACGGTGAAAAAGGCTTGTGACAATTTTCCTGAAGAAATCGAGGCCTTAGAAATGTTGCCAGATGGTAAGTTGTTGTTAGGCATACATGGCAATCGCAATATTTTGCCATTCCAAGCTATCAATGTGGAAACCTGCGAGATTGTGTTCAGAGCAGGATTGCCTACTCGAAATTATGATGATATTGAAGGGATTGCCTGGCCTGAAAAAGCCTGTGCAGAAAAAACGATCGAAACGCAACAGGTCTACGGCCAATCGTGCCAAGACATTCTGGTAATGAATCCGTCTTCAGACGATGGATTTTATCTCATTGATCCAGATGGCCCAGGTGAAATGGAAGCCTTTGAGGCTTATTGCGATATGACGCATGAAGGCGGTGGTTGGACGTTATATGCTCATCACGCCGATGGCATTGCCACCCTACAAACACGGGAACAGGTTACTCCCACTGACTATGCCGTGATGACCAGTACCCATTGGCAGACTGTTCGGGATAACATGACGACGGGCATGATGTTCATTGATGAACATGAAAGAGTCAGTACCATTTCTGCTTCTAAATTGAGAAGTGGCAATTGCACATCTATACCCGATGTAGATGATTTATCAAATCCCCCTCATGCGGTTTGGCCCCATGCTATTTTGCATAATGAAAAAGCGGGATGTAGTGCGACCGGAATGGATTATTCTTTAATCGAATTGGCTAGTGAAACATATCATTCGTATCGAATCGCCGGTGCTGCACTTTATCAACTCTCGGCCATGAAATTTGATAAATGGCCTTATTCAGGAAGTGTCTCATACGGTCAACAGAATACTCTGCTTTACTATATTAAATGACAACTGTCGTTTGATTGAGACAGATGCACAGTGTTTGGGTGCGTTCTATTTTCCAGCTTAATACCCGCTTATAGTGCAAACTTTGGGGTTAAGTACTGAACCACAAATAAACAGGTATTTTACCGCAAAGAGACGCGAAGCATCGCGTCTCTACAATTCGCGGTTTCGTTCCGACGCGATCGCGAAGCGTCTCTAATTACAAATAAACATTGCTTCTATTAAAATACCTGAAAATTTATGCTTCAGTACTTAGGAGTCCGCCCTACAAACTCAAGTTGGAAAGCTGACCAGGAAGGCCGATCTGCTTCCTGACAAGTTTTGAATGAAAAAGGTTCTATTTTAACTTAATGATTAGGTAAAACTATGAGAATTAAACAGAAAGTCAAGCGAAACAAATTGAAGGGTTCTACAACATTGGCCTTGGCTATTGCAACGGTTCTACAAGCAATGCCTGTGGCGGCCGATCCACCCCCGCGTCCTCCAAGCCCAGGCACCTATTTACCTTCCATTTTCTGTTTCAGAATGACGGATATTGGTGATACTGCTGAGTCTAATCGCTTCAAATTTATGTTTGAGGTATTGAATTGGTCAAACAAAGAAGCGCATGGTTTAGTTTTGATGGTCAACAAGGGTAGTGATAGCAAACCAGGCGATCGGCCACCCCCTGGACGGCCTTTATTCATGAAAGACAAGAACAGTGTAGATGAAGGTGGACGACCATTGGGATATGACAATGATGATGACAATTTTCCGCCGCGCGATATGACCTCTTTTAGCAAAATTAAGGCTGGACAGTCTAATACTTGGTCTGTGAGTTATTCAAGCTCAACAATGGTCATGTTTTCTAACCAAGGTAATTCGGTAGGATTACCTCAACGCGATATATTATCAGCAGCTTCACAGGGCAGTTTGGCGGGAACCACGGCGGCCTGTAATCTTGTCCCGGGTTGTTCTGTGACGGGTATTGATACTTTTGGACGGGCTACTTTGCCCGTTGTACCGAACATGGAGACCGTTGACAATGGTGCGCCTACTGTAGATGGCCAAGCAGACAATGTGCTTGATGGCTTTGTTGTGGAAATCAAGGATTTTGATGAAGGGGAACTCATTTCTTTCAACTGGTTTTTAATGGATAAGGATGGGAATCGGATTGGCTCATCGGGTTTTGGAAATGACATGGGCTTTGGTACGTTTAACATTCGTCGCTTGAAGAGCGATGGTGAAGTGGAATGTACTAATTTGGATGATGCGGAAGATTTTAAGAGATGCATGGAAATCAAGAAGGTTGAGAGCAACTTGGGTGAGAATGGTGGGGGTAACGTCGCTGAGCCAAGAAGTGGTAAAAATAGGACGACGCGGGCTAATGAAGCGTTTAAAGGCAATACTGGTGTGACACAAAACTTGCGTGATATGTTTGTCCATAACACCGAAAGTGGTGTTGAGTTTGCTGTTGAACCGGGACCAGGTATCACCGCCCCTTTCTTGAGTCCTCAAGACAATATTTTTGATGTTGAAATTAACACATCGCTTATCGCGCCTTACGAGGATTGTATTGTTTATGTCTTACATGATGGTGAACTGAATAATACACAACTTTTTACTGTCCTGCCAGACATCAACTTTGAAACCAAAGCACTGGGGCCTGTGTATAGAGGACATGATATTGAAGGTATGGATATACATCCGACTACCGGCAAACTCTACGTGACTTCTGGTGATGATCCTTCTCAAGATCATCCAAATGGTCACCTTTACGAAGTCAATATGAATACGGGTGGATTGATACCGATTGGCAGTACGTCCTTTGGTGAAGTTTCAGCCATTTCGTTTCATCCAAAAGACGGTAGACTATGGGGATGGGCTGACGGTGAAGGGTTAATTCATATTAACCCTGCCACGGGTGAAAGTAGTTTAGTGTTACCTTCTACACTGGGAATAGAAGATGTGACGTGGAGTCAGGATGGTAATCGGTTGTATGGCGTTGAAAATACCACCTTGTATGAGTATGACAAGGGCACCATGAGCGTCAAGTGTAATAACTTTCCATCTGAAGTGGAATCACTGGATATGTACAGTGAAAACAGGATATTGTTTGGTTTACACAAAGCCAGCGATACTGGCATCCATTTGTTTAACATTGATAGCTGTTCAATAGATTTCAGTGTGAACATTGATACCCCCTATGATGATATTGAGGGCATCACTTGGGTATGTCGTGCCCCTAAATTATAGCGTTTCCCGATCTCATGAAGTACAGTTATATCAAGAAAATCGAACCGCAAAATCAATTTGGAACGAAAATCAGGCCGCAAAATCAATTTGGAACGAAAATAATTTGTACTTAGCTTCGCTAACCTTCGGTTCATTCAATTGGGAAACGCTATATAAGCACTTTATCCGTCGTTACATTTAATGTGGGAATGCCTTAATGGGTATTCCCATTTTTTTTGAGGTGTTATATGTTGCAAATCAAGATCAATTCGCGACTGTTTTGCTTATTGGCATTATTAAGCAGTACGCTTTTTTTGGTGAGTTGTCAGAGTGATGATGATTCAGACTCATCTCAAACCTCTTCGTCCTCTTCACTGGACAGCCAACTTCACGCTCTGATTAAAGAACATGAATTGACGGGTGATCCCAGTCATGGACGGCAAATCCCGAGTATTGATTCTCCCTTAGCACAATTGGGCAAGACATTATTTTTTAGCCAATCCCTGAGTGGTGATAACGATACCGCTTGTGTCTCTTGCCATCATCCGGCTTTGGGTGGTGGCGATGCTTTACCTTTATCTATCGGCGTGGGGGCGGTTTTACCGAAACAATTGGGGCCTGGGCGAACACATTCTAGTGTCGCGGTAGATTTCGATGGGGGGCCTACCGTACCACGTAATGCGCCGACAACCTTTAATTGTGCTTTGTGGGATCAGGTGATGTTTCATGATGGGCGAATAGAAAGTTTGGGTAAAACCCCTAAAGCTAATGGTAACGATGGATTAGGCATACGCACCCCTGATTCTTCGTTAGGCATAGCTGATCCGTTAGCCGGTGCAGATTTAGTGGCTACACAATCACGTTTTCCAGTGACTTCACCGCAAGAAATGCGTGGCTTCACTTTTGAAGCGGATAAGAATAATGAGCCTGTTAGAAATGGCTTAGCGCGTCGTTTAGTTGATCAAACGATTCCCAATACTTGGTTGCCCGAATTTCAACAGGCTTTTGAGAGTTATGAAGAGGCAAGCACCCTCGTCACGTTTGCCAATATAGCCAAAGCAATCAGTGCTTATGAACGTTCACAAGTTTTTGTCAATACGCCCTGGAAAGAATATCTTGAAGGGGATGAAACGGCATTGAGTGAGGCCGCTAAAAAGGGGGCATTACTGTTTTTTAAACCCATTGAACAAGGTGGCGCAAACTGTGTTGATTGTCACAAAGGGGATTTTTTCACGGATGAACAATTTTACGTGTTAGCCATACCACAGATTGGTAGAGGAGAAGGGGATGGTGAAACGGGGGATAACGATTTTGGACGTTTTCGAGAAACTCAAAATCCACAAGATCAATACGCATTTCGCACGCCTTCCTTGTTAAATGTTGAAGTAACAGGGCCTTATGGACACAGTGGGGCCTATCTCAGTTTAGAGGCCGTTATTCGTCATAACCTGAATCCAGAAGAGGCGATCAATCATTATGATTTCACCTTGAACCAGTTAGATTCGAGTATTCAACATGAACATGCTGAAGAGAATACACGATCAGCCCTTGTTCAATTAGAAACTAACCGTGCGAATGGCATCAAGTCCATTCAAAATGTCAACTTGAGTGATGAAGAAATCAGCGATTTGCTTGAATTTCTATTAGCACTGACTGATCCGTGTGTTAAAGAGAGGGCCTGTTTAGCACCTTGGATTGCTGATAACGATGATGTTGGGCCTGATTTTTTACAACTGAATGCCGTGGATAAAAATGATAACCCATTGTAGAAAGCAGGAGACTTGCCCCAAAACGAGTGATAAAACACGACATATTGATTAATGTGCTTATCCTTTCTTATAAATAATCCTTGTCGTTATTATTAATTTATCAGTGATGATAATTTTTTTTGAATTAAGCATCACATTTTTTATCGCGGTTACGTCTAAGTCATTTAGTACAACATTTAGTACAACGGATTCACGGATTAAACGGATTGAAGTCACTCTTAGTACAACGGATTTGGGGATTAAACGGATTGATTTTGGGTAGAGTTTAAATAACTGATTAAAGGATTGTTACTCATCAAATCTACCCGAAAAACTCAATCAATCAAATAAACCAATCCGTTTAATCCCCAAATCCGTTGTACTTAGAATCTAATAAATAAAACGTCCGAAAATTAACACACAGAGGTATTAATGACTATTATAAATAAACCAATACAATCACTGATGTTCAGCCATTCACCAAAATATGCTTCAAGCATTTTGCTGACGGTGGTTATAGGTGCGGCTCCTATTCTGGTTCAGTCAGCTACAAATGTGGCTCATTTGCCATCTGTTCAGCCAGTTGAGCAAACGGCTCAAAGCGCAGCCTCAATAACCAAGCTGCCGGCCGGTTTAGCACCCGCTTTGGCGCGAACACTACAAGATGAATTGCCCGCCAGTTACCATTTAGCCAAAACGGAGAGTGGCGCATTTCAAACAGCTAACTCGGCTCATGGGATGCAGTACGCCTTTGGGGCCGATGGCCTTCAAGTGAAAAGTACCACAGGCGCTTGGAATTGGGGTTTGGAGTTGACGGGTTGGGGTTATGTCGATGCCATGCAGCCGGTGCAAGTTGGACAACCCGTGGCCCAAAAAACCCGTTTGGCATATCAGCATGGGCCTGCTCTGACGGAATGGTATCTCAATACCACTTGGGGCTTGGAACAAGGTTTTACGCTACATACGCCGCCAGTGACGGATAACCCAAACCAGAACACTCAAATCGCCGTAGAACTGGCACTGTCCGGCACCTTACAACCTCAATTGGCGGATCAAACCAGCCTACTGCTGAATGATCCGATAAATGGTCAAACTTTGGCGCGTTACACTGGACTGATGGCTTATGATGCCGAAGGCCAAACTTTACCGGCACAGATGCGTCTTTCAGGCTGTGAACCGGCGTTAGCTTCAAGGCATTGCAACTTGCAATTGGTGGTCGATGCCAGCGATGCGGTTTATCCACTGACGATTGATCCGTGGTTGCAACAAGCAAAACTGACCGCCAGCGATGGGGGAAAAAGTGACTATTTCGGCGATACGGTTGCTATCAGCGGCGATACGGTGGTAGTTGGGGCGTATTATGATGATGACAAAGGCACTAATTCCGGCTCTGTCTATGTATTTGTTAAACCAGACGGCGGCTGGGCCACCACCAGTGCTTTTAATGCGAAACTGACTGCCAGCGATGGAGCCGCGAGTGATTATTTCGGCAAATCCGTAGCCATCAGTGGCGATACTGTAGTGATTGGGGCGTATGCGGATGATGATAATGGAACGAATTCCGGCTCTGTCTATGTGTTTGTTAAGCCAGAGAGCGGCTGGGCCACCACCAGTGCTTATGATGCCAAACTAAGTGCCTGTAATGGTTGCGATGGTGTGGGGGGTAACCGCCTCGGCTATTCTGTTGCCATCAGTGGTGATACTGTAGTGATAGGAGCACCTTATAATGATGACAATGAAAGTAATTCAGGGTCAGTCTACCTATTTATCAAACCGCGCAATGGTTGGGCTACTACCAGTACTTATCATGCCAAACTGATTGCCAGCGACGGGGCTACGAATGACTATTTCGGCGATACCGTTGCCATCAGCGATGATACGGTGGTGGTTGGAGCCTATGGGGATGACGACAAAGGAATTAAATCTGGCGCGGTCTACGTGTTTGTCAAACCGGCCGACGGTTGGATTATCACCGAGACTTATTATGAAAATGCAAAACTGACCGCCAGTGACGGGGCAGCAGGCGACTCTTTCGGCAAATCCATTGCCATTAGTGGAGATACCGTGGCGGTTGGCGCTTATAAAGATGACGACAAAGGCAGTAATTCAGGCTCTGCTTATGTGTTTGTGAAACCGAACAGCGGTTGGGCCACCACCAGTATTTTTAATGCTAAACTGACCGCGGAAACGGGATATTTCGGCTACTCCATTGCCATCAGCGGTGAGACGGTGGCAGTCGGGGCCTATAATGATAGTCCACGAGGGGCTTCTTCTTCTGGCTCGGTCTATATGTTTGTCAAACCCAGCAGCGGTTGGGCCACCACCAGTACTTATAATGACAAACTGACCGCCAACGATGGAAAAGCAAATGACGATTTCGGATACTCGGTTGCTATCAACGGCGATACCGTGGTGATGGGAGCTCCAATGGATGACAACAATGAAGCTAATTCTGGATCGGTTTACATCTTTAAAGGCCATGACACGGATAGCGATGATGTCGGTGACAATGACAACTGTCCTGGCATAGCCAATCCAGACCAAACAGATACCGATGGTGATGGTATCGGGGATGCTTGTGATAACGATGACGATAGCAACAACAACGGTGACAGCGATGGTGATGGTATCCCTGACAGCACTGATAACTGCCCAACTGTCGCCAATCCAGACCAAGCCAATGCGGATGGAGATGCAGAGGGGGATGCTTGTGATGACAATGATGGTGTTGATGATGGAACTGACAACTGTCCGGCGATAGCCAATCCAGACCAAACAGATACCGATGGTGATGGTATCGGGGATGCCTGTGATACGAATGGTTGTCAACATGCGGTTTATTCTCTGAAGGGAAGAACCTTAACCCTTCCTGTTATTGAGCTCCCTGTTATTGACGAATTGAATCAGCAACCCACTGGAGAGGTTGAAATGTGGCGGGGTGTTTTGAGACTGAAGTATAAAACCACTGACCGTTTTCTAATACTCTCTAAAGAGTATTCTCCGATAACTGATGGCAGCAGTTCGACTTGCCCCGCCACCTATTCTCTTGAAACGGGTATTTTGTCTATTCCTTATATAGATGTGCCTACGATTGTCAGCGTAGGGGAAAAGAAATTTCAGAGTGGGAGCAAAATAGAAGTCTTTAAAGCGACAATGAAGTGGGTGCCTGAAGAGAGGAAGTTTGTGGTTCAAAAAATCGAAAAAACCTAAGCAAGCGTTGGGTTTATGTTCAAAAAAGGGTTCGATCTAAAACCAATATCACGCAAAGGCGCCAAGAGACGCACGGCCGTGCGTCTCTTGGCGCACGGCCGTGCGTCTCTACTCAATGCGATGAACGCGATTTTGCTCCCAAAGCGTGAGATTAAAAATGCCACCCTTTTTGAAATTATTTTTCTTAAAATCTATACCAAAGGAAAAACAGACAACAGTTATACCAACCAATCTGGTA
>JAYQWI020000909.1:0-4401 GCA_035871815.2 Candidatus Parabeggiatoa communis | reverse complement strand
ATAATCCTTTGTAGCGTTAGGAACGATCTAAGAATACACTAACGTGGTTTTGGCATGAAGCGCTTTGATTCATTTTCATTAAACAGCGAGCAGTATATCAAAACTATGAACGCATTTTTGACCATCAGTTCAACTGTTCATCTCATTGCTTTTTGCAAAACTCATTAACTTGGGTAACGACTCGCTTTCCTACAAAAAAGATTGTAAATAGCGAATAGCGAATAGCGAATAGCGAATAGCGAATATAAAAAGATTATTTTAAATGAGAGACTTGTAAAAACGTCGCCGTGTAACCATAAATCAATGATTTACAAGGTATTGTGTTATCGTTTTCAGGCTTATGTTTTTGCGCGCAAAAACATAAGCCTGAAAGCTTGAAAAGTTATTGTTTTATCATTTTTGTGGAATCGTTTTGCAAGAGGCTAAAATAATTTATCAATACCATTCGCCATTCGCTAAAGGCGAATCAGTTCAATCTTAAAACTCAAAAATCGAAAATCCAAATGACAGAACATAAGATGCGTATTATCCCAGAACCTGCCCTCACCTTTGACGACGTTCTACTCTTGCCCGCACACTCCACCGTCTTACCTAAACAAGTCAAACTGAAAACCCGCCTCACGCGAGACATTAGCCTCAACATCCCCCTCATTTCAGCCGCGATGGACACCGTTACTGAAGCGCGTCTTGCCATCACCATCGCTCAAGAAGGCGGCATCGGCATTATCCACAAAAACATGACGATTGAAGAACAAGCCCGTCAAGTGCGAATGGTCAAAAAATTTGAAAGCGGCATCATTAACGATCCCATTACCGTCTCTCCCAACACCACCATTAAAGACATACTTACCCTAACCCGTGCTCACAACATCTCAGGTGTGCCAGTCATCGACAACGGCCTGCTCGTCGGCATTGTCACCAACCGCGATTTACGCTTTGAAACTCACTACCACGATCCTGTCTCAAGCGTCATGACACCCAAAGAACGACTTGTCACCGTGCAAGAAGGGGCCAGCCGTAAAGAAATATCGCACCTACTACACCAACACCGCATTGAAAAAATACTCGTTGTCAACGATAATTTTCAATTACGCGGCCTCATCACCGTCAAAGACATTCAAAAAGCGACCGAAAAACCCGACGCTTGCAAAGATGAACAAGAACGCCTACGAGTAGGCGCTGCTGTTGCCACAGGAAAAGATAGCAAAGATCGAGTCACGGCCCTAGTCGAAGCCAGTGTCGATGTCATTGTCGTCGATACGGCCCATGGACACGCGCAAAGCGTACTCAATCAAATACGCTGGATTAAACAACAGCACCCTGAAGTACAAATCATAGGCGGCAATATTGCCACCCCTGAAGGGGCCAAAGCCTTAGCCGATGCCGGTGCCGATGCCATCAAAGTGGGGATCGGCCCCGGCTCCATCTGCACCACCCGCATAGTGGCCGGTATCGGTGTCCCCCAAATCACCGCCATTGGCAACGCAGCCCATGCCCTCAAAGGCACTAACATCCCCATCATCGCCGACGGCGGCATACGCTACTCAGGCGATATCGCCAAAGCCATCGCCGCAGGTGCCCATACCATCATGATAGGTAGCCTTTTTGCCGGCACCGAAGAGGCCCCTGGCGAAGTCGAACTCTACCAAGGGCGCGCCTACAAATCCTACCGCGGCATGGGCTCCATAGCCGCCATGTCTCAATCCCAAGGCTCCAAAGACCGCTATTTTCAAGAAGACGTTAAAACACAAGGCAAATTAGTCCCCGAAGGCATAGAAGGGCGCGTACCCCACCGCGGCCACTTAATAGATGTCATTCACCAACTCCTCGGCGGCCTACGTTCCAGCATGGGCTACACCGGCTGTGCAACCCTAGAAGAAATGCGAACCAAACCACAATTCATTCGCATAAGCCCCGCCGGTATGCGCGAAAGCCATGTACACGATGTCTCAATCACCAAAGAAGCCCCCAACTATCGAACAGACTGATTGTAGAGACGCACTGCCGTGCGTCTCCTGCCGTGCGTCTTTAATTGACGCGGAAACGGGCAGTGCGTCTCTACTGCCGTTTTTAGGTGGGCAACGTGATTGCCCATATAGACGCACTGCGTGCGTCTCTGCCGTGCCTCTCTACAAAATAAATAGAATACCACTATAGTTAAAATAACCCCATTCAAAAATTCAAATCAAAGGCAATTTTAATGAGCGACAAATCTAGCAAAGGTGGTTTTAATATCGGCAATGTCGGTGGAAATGTTTCAATTCAAGCAGGCGGAGACGTGGTTGCCGGCGATAAAACCACCACAACCACCATAACGGGTTTTAAACAAGGGCAAGATAAACAAGAATTTATTGAACAAATTGAAGAATTACGCAAACAATTGCGCGACATCAAGTCAGAAATAGAAGAAACCAAAGGCCTCGATGAAGACGAAAAAGAGGCCATTATCATGGAAGTCATGCAACAAGTTAAGGCACTAAAGACGGCTAAAGAAGAAGCGGAACAACTCCCCCCTCAACAAGAACCCTCGCAAGAAAAACGTGATGCCATAGAAGCCCCTCTAAATAGTGTCAGTCAGATCATCAGCAAAATATCTACCGTTTTTGAAAATACCGCTGATTTTGGGGGAAAATTCAAAAATGTAGCCTATATCACATCACTCTTATTAAGCGCACGACACTTGTTTGGTTTGCCATAAAGGAGTCAGAAAATTTTGCAAAAAAAATTTTGCGGCGAAAGGCGTTGCAAGTAGAGACGCACTGCCGTGCGTCTCTATGATCGTGGAGACGCACTGCGTGCGTCTCTACTGTGTCTACTAAAAACACAAATTCTGACTTTTAGTATTATGTCTTCCAAGCCCGACAAGACATCGACAAATAAAGACTAGGAACAGTGGTATTATTGTCACCCACTGCTGTCATACCATTAACCGGTTCAGCATAACCACAAAGCCATGAAATCGGACTGCTCGGATTATCGGTAACGATGGCAGGACGCAAACTTAATACCTTTCCTTTAACATGGGCATTAATACGATTGCCTAATGTCACCTGAATCGCGCCATCTTTAACTTCTATACCAGTCACAAAATTACCAATTAAATGGGCCGAATTCGGCACCCCCGCCACTTGATTATTGGCAGGAAAGCCTTGATTAGCAACATAATAATCAGTAATCGACTTCTTCACACCCTCGCTTAGATTCATCGCCTCATTGATCTGAGCGCGGATAATAAAATCTTGATAAGTCGGGATAGCCATTGAACCTAAAATGCCAATAATGGCGACGACAATCATCAGTTCTATTAAAGTAAAACCAAGTTGGAATTTACGCATCAATTTTGTAAGCCCTTAGTGAAGTGATAAACAGACTTTAGGTAAATATTGAGGATCAAGATCGGTTTTATTCTCACCGAACAGCACCATGCCTTCCACAGCTTCAGCATAACCACATACCCACGTTAAAGCATTACTGGGTGGATAGGCAACAACAATGGCGGGGCGTAATGTCAACGTAGTCGTCTCATCAGAGAAAGTATTGTTTTGAAAAATCAGATGAATCGCACCCTGATCGATCTCTAAACTATCAACATACTGTCCGCCTAAATTTTGTGGCTCAGGTAAATTAACCGCATGATTATCTTTGGGTAATTGGCCTCGATAGGCATAATAATCGCCAATCGTTTTGGTAATACTGCTGGCCAGTATAAAGGCCTCACTGACTTTAGCGCGTTTCATGTAATCACTATAAGCCGGTATGGCAGTCGCGGCTAAAATGCCAATAATAGCCACAACAGTCATTAATTCTATCAACGTGAAACCCTGATTTTTTGTTTGCATATTATACGGAACGCACTTGAAAAGGGGGCCTATTTAGAATCGCATAAGGGTAGTGCTGCAATGTGGATGATCAAAATTATAAAAGATAGAACGCTGATTAAACATATCACCCAGATTGCAGGACTCCCCGAATATTTGCCTCAATATTATTATAATCAAGCCGATAAAAAATAGGTTGATTTCGTTAATGAGATATCAATTTCTTGATAACTGATAACTGATAATTCACTTTCTACAAGATTTAGGTAAATATTTATTCTCTAGTGTACTACTACAAGTCCAATTCACGATACCTACCCAAGCATTTTCCTTAACAACGGGCTGCAAGCGCAAAGTGTGTCCCGCTATTTGTGCCTCACTACGATCTCCAAAAGTGACTTCAATCACACCATTGCTCACCTCAACACCGGAGACATAATGACCCCTTATTTGTTCAGCAACACCAGCAGCTTGATTATTTTCCGGAAATCGTCCGTGATAAGCATAATAATCACCAACCGCTATTTTAACTGTCACAGCAAGTAAGCTACTTTCTGCGACTTGGCTTTTAGTCATGTAGTCG
>JAYQWI020000908.1:0-4358 GCA_035871815.2 Candidatus Parabeggiatoa communis | reverse complement strand
TATGAATCAGAGCGTACCAATAAGGCAATTCCAAAAAAATAAAATACCCAAAACAACCACACTACTCTATGCATACAAATCTTATGTCATAAACTGTCTGCTCACGCAGAGCCGCAGAGCCGCAGAGAATGAAAGAAGATTGATTAAAGGTGTGGGTATTTTAATTTTTTGGAGTTACCTAAACAAATTTTTTGTGCTGGGCAAGCGGGTGGTAAGAGGATAATGTTTGAGATTATGCCACTTAGCGATCCCAGCCTACATTATCAATAACTGATAACTGATAACTGATAACTGATAACTGATAATGCCCTCATTCGCAGAGCTATTAAAAACTTATATTAAACGCAGCAGCCTTCGTCCGGCCGATTTGGCTAAAAAAATCAAGGTGCGTCGCGATATTGTATTAGAGTGGATGACAGATGGGATCTGTCTGCCATTGGAACGTGACGAGGTGCTGCGTTGTGCAACTCATCTGACTTTAAATACACAAGAATGTGATGAATTATTACTAGCAGCAGGGTTTGAACCTGAAGGGGGAAGTGTGTCATTTGCCGCTAATTGGCCTATTTCTTTGACATCAATTGGTATGAGTCCTTTTGTCATTGGGCCACCGATTACTGAACCGCGCCAGTTTTTTGGACGCGAATATATACTGAAACGTATTTTTGATGTCTGGAAATACACGCCCTTGCAACATATTGCCATTGTTGGGCCTAAACGGTGTGGTAAAACCTCTTTACTACATTATCTGCGCCATATTATTGATACCCCCGCGGAAAAATTGCGCCCTGGACAACGTAATAATTGGTTGATGCCCGGTTATCAATGGGTTTTTGTGGATTTTCAAGATCCGCGTATGGGTTATCGGGAAAGTTTATTGCGCCACATTTTGATAGAACTGGATATGCCTGTGCCAGAACCCACTGATTTAGTGAGTTTTATGGAAATCCTTGATCAATTTTTGGAATTTCCAACACTGATTTTGTTGGACGAAATGAGCGCCGGTTTAGCCTCTCCCGATTTGGATGAACAATTTTGGTGGGGTATGCGCTCCTTGGGCAGTAATCATGCTGGTGGTAAACTGGGTTTTCTCTTCACGGCCCATCAACCGCCGGAAGAAATGCTAATGGATGATAACAAACCTTCCCCGTTTTTCAATATTTTTGGACATGTTTTGAATTTAGGGCCCTTAACAGAAAATGAAGCTTTAGATTTGATCAACAGTTCACCACTCCCGTTTCAAAACCAAGATGTTGAATGGATACTAGAACAAAGTGACTGTTGGCCCACTTTAGTGCAAATTTTCTGTCATGCACGGCTAACAGCGTTAGAAGAAGGTAAAACTAACAACGGTTGGCAAACTGAAGCCTTGCGACGTATGAAACCATATCGCTACTTGCTCGAACAAGGATTGTAATCATGCCATCTGTCTCCTCCCCTCCCCCTTCTTCCTTCGCCAAGAAAACAGGCAAAGAATCTAAATTACAGCAAACTTGGAATCAATTAACCAAATTAACCCAGGTTAAAATCGATCCCCTTCCTTTTTTAAAAGATAAAGGGGAGGATTGCTTACCTAAAAATTTTTTCTTAGCCAGTCTCATTATCGTCAGTTGGCTCATATTCAAACCTTCCCGTTGGCAAGATTATGTGGCTAAGATTGATCCCAAGCTATCACCCGATTTTGCTTTGGCCGATTTGAACCCCCAGCACTGGCAAGATGCCGCCTTACGAAAATTATTGTATTTAGGACATGGATTATGGCCCATCTGGATCAGTAGTTTCTTCCTCTTAGGCTTATGGTTGCTAGACGCGCCAGGCGAAGTGCTGATTTTGATCAGCATTTATGCACTGTTCTTTAGTTTTGTAGCTGGAATCTTAGCCAGTCTCACCGTATCGGTAGCGTTTGGCATCATGGCTGGTGTGATTGGGGGCCTCTTGCTCAGTCTGCCAATCTGCATGATAGGCCTTTTTGAATATATTTTTGATGAACTGGAAAACTTATTAGTCTTCAGCATGGCCGAAAACATCGCCATCGCCGTCATGCTCACTGTACCTGATTTACAGATCAGTTTTCCCAATACCCATTCAAGCGCCTTATGGACAGTATTATTAGGCATTTTTACAGCCAGTAGTGCTGGCATCATCATGTCCAGCACTACCAAAACGCTTTCCAGTCAACCACAATATCGCCAAATGGGTAGCATCATAATGGGGGCACTGATCAGTGGTGTCGCCCTGTTTATCATCGCCGGATTGATGAGCGTATTAGCGCCAAGTGCTGCCTGGATGCAAAGCGGTGCTTTGTATGTTTTGGCTTATGATGGACTGATTGTTGGTGTATTCAGTTTAGGCCTCGCTTTAATCTGGGGCTTACTCACTTCGCGTTGGCGACAAGGTTTATTGTTAGGCCTCATCGCCGGCCTGTTGCTTGGCATAGTTACCTTACTCAAAAATGAATTTAACACTTTTGTGCCTTTAAAACCCCTAGTGATTGGTATACATGGCGGCATTGAAAATGCCATGCTGTATATGTTGTTATTTGCCTTTCCTTGTGTATTAGCCAAACGTGTTGCCAATCTTTGGGCTGGCATTATTGCCGGTATTTTTGGCAGCGCAGGCGTTTACATTCTTTTTGCCATCTTCATAAAACACGATGCCTTGAGCTTTATTTTATTGTTAACCTGCATAGCCCTGTTATTAGGATTCGGCTTCAACTGGTGGCGGCCCTTCCTGTGTTATATTTTCCAAGCTCCTTGGAATCTACTCCTGTTTCAGGCCGATGAAAAACGAACTGACACACAAAACAGCTTATTACATTGGCATGCCGCATTTTGGGATGAACACCAATATCTCCCTTTATATGACTTAGACAATTATTTGATCCTCGTCGTGGAACGCGATCCTGCGCGTGGGCAAGCTGCTATTGAATATTTAAACAACACACGACAAAGTTGGGCCGCTAAAGCAGCGCAAATCGAATTAGATGCGAGACGATTACAAAGCTGTACGACTATCAAAGCGATTAGTCGCGCCTATCGCCATTTAGCCGCTGGCGAATTGAAAGGCCCCACCAGTGCCTTACTTCGCAGTTTCAGTCGTCTCAGTCATGATGTTAAGGCCGCATTAGCACAAGAAACGCCTTATAATCAAAGACTTGCATTAGGCGCGGCTGAAGAACGCCTAGATGGCTTGCAACGAGAACTCACCCGTTCATCAGAACCCTACGCACGACGCTTCCGGCCCATTGCTGAAAAGTGGCGACAAACGCTGGCCAATTATAGGCAAACACTGATTCAAGCCGTAGAAACACGTCAAGAAATCATCAATCCCTATATCATAGGCATTCCGCTCACAGAACATCAAGAAATCTTTGTTGGACGTGGCGATGTGAGTGAACGCATTGAACGCTTATTATTGGACAGTCGTTGTCCACCGCTACTGCTTTTTGGACAACGCCGAACGGGTAAAACGTCATTACTCAACAACTTAGGTAAATTATTACCCAGCACAATCATACCCCTGTTTGTCGATTTACAAGGCCCGACTTCTTTAGCCAAAGACTATGCCGGCTTTTTATATAACATCAGTCGCGCCATGCTAACCTCTGCTAAACGTCATCGTGAACGCCAATTGCCTGCCTTAACACGAGAGAAATTGAATCTTGATCCCTTTACCAGCTTTGATGAATGGTTAGATGAGGTAGAACAAGGTATTGATTCAAATCAAACGATGTTATTGATTTTAGACGAATTTAGTGCCTTAGAGCATATTTTCAAGAAAGGGTTGTTAGATGAAGAATCCGTTCTAGGGATGTTTCGCCATATTATTCAACATCGTCAGCGTATTAAAATTCTATTATCCGGTTCACACACTTTAGACGAATTTGAACGGTGGGCCAGTTATTTAATCAATGTGCAAACCGTACAGATCAGCTATTTACAAGCAACAGAAGCTTTGCAACTGATAGAAAACCCGGTCAAAGATTTTGCTCTCCGCTATGAAAAAACAGCCAGCAAACGTGTATTGGAAGTCACCCGCTGTCATCCTGCTTTAATACAACTGGTGTGTTCAGAAATAGTCACACAGAAAAATAAACAGCCTATCAGTGAGCGCCGGTTAGCGCAAGTAAGCGATGTAGAGGCAGCGATTCCTGGTGCATTACAACATGGGCGATTCTTTTTTGCCGATATTACAAACAATCAAGTCACTAAAAACGGCTTAGCGATACTACGATTTTTAGCGGCGGAGGGAGAAGGTGCGATAATGAATGAAGAGACATTACGAACACAATGCCCAGATGAATTTGAAAGCAGTTTAGGGAACTTATTACAGCGTGAATTAATAGAAGAGGTTTTAGG
>JAYQWI020000907.1:0-2852 GCA_035871815.2 Candidatus Parabeggiatoa communis | reverse complement strand
TTCTTCAACACAGAGTTCACAGAGTACCACAGAGTGCCACAGAGAATAAGTTTTTCACGCAAAAGTTTTTGCAAAAACTTTTGCGTGAATTTGATTTTTAAGTTCATATTCTGATATAAACAGCTTTGTCAATGTGTTTTTTTGAAGCTAATTTTAAAACGGAGAGGTGGTAATTTGTAGTCGACCTGATAAGTTTTGCCGTCGGTGTCAGTTGTCGCAAATTTTGCGACAACTGAAAATTTATCAAGATCACCCTCTTTCAAATTGTCAGTTAATATAGGGGAAGAGCGCACACTGTAAAACACAGCCCTTATCTATCCCTAACCTACTGATTTTAAATAAAATAGATAAATAAAATTAATTAAAACCAATCAGGTGCCGGCTCTGAAGCGGTAGGATGTTTTTCAGGTTCTTGTAATCCTGGTGCCCAAATTCTAAGTCTATCCCAAATTTGCAGTAATGTGAGAAATTCTTCTGTTTTGAGTTCAGATGAATTCACATAATGTTCAATAAGTTGTTCTTTAGCGTGTTCACATTTTTTTTTTAATTCATCAAGTACAGCTTGTCGTTGCTGTGAAGTGACCGCTTGATGAAAATGATCTCGAATAAAAGTAAATATATTCGCGAAAAGGGATTGGACAGATGGTGAGTTAGGTACACAGGAAATGGGACAGGAATATCCCCACCATGTACTGCCTATTTTGGCAGCAGATTGTCCTAATTTGATAGAAGTGTTACAAGCATACGCATAGATAGAACGTTTACCTAGACAATGACTATTTTTATCTGATAAAGCGATTTGACCATTTTGTGCTTTTAATTTATCAATATCACCATGAGACATTGCAAAAAGAGGTAATGTGGTTTGAGTTAATTCTTGAATTAAGGCTTCTTCTGTGGCATTAACATCAAAGAGTTTAATACAACCATGAGTTGTAATAAATTGTGCTAAAGTCAAATTAGCATGAGTGCATTCATCGTAAGCCGGTACAAAAAAAATCACACATTCTCTCCTCGTTGTGCCATGCCTTTGATGAGATCGCGTGCTATACGAAGTATATCTGCTGCATATTGTCGCCCCAATTCTGTTCCTTGCTCAATTTCTTCACGGAGTTGTTTAGCCGTTAATAAATGGCCCGCTGATGTTTTCCACATAATCGTATTAGCTGGCACAATTTCTCTGAGTAATCCAACAAAAACTTCTCGATTCAGACTACGCGGTACACTTTCTGAAATTGAAGGCAAATTCAATTCTAAAAGTTGATTAAGTCCCGTTAAAAAATGCCGCAATGAAGGGGCCCTGGCACAGGCTCTTTCAATATTAATTTCTTTCATAAAAGCCCAAGAACTGATATCGGTTTTAGTGACTTTTTTAAACACGATCTGGGCAATTTCAAATGGATTTTCAATTTCTTCTGGCAATGGAAGGGCACTGACTATTTGATGTTCTAATTCACCTTGTGCTTTTTGAATTGCCATGTCATCATCGGCAAATAGCCAAGCTTCAATTGTGGGAATGGCGCAAAATATATGATTGATTGGTGGATTTTGTAATTGTTCTTTGATTCGTTGTATGGCTTGTGGAATACTACCCCTTTCATCTAAATCCACTAAAATGGCGCATTTTTCTTTAATGAGATCAGGAAAATGGCGAGTAAAATGAATAGCATTCATTTTTCCTTGCAGTAAATGAATACTAATACGTTCTAGCGGATAATCAGCCGCTTCTAAAATCCAAGAAATTTTTTGTGAATCAGTTTGTCCTTCTACAAAAAGTAAAATAGCGTTATTTTGCATAATATTTATTGAGTGGGGGAGTGGTGGGGGGTATGGGGCAAAAAAATCAATAGTCACGAGGGTGGGCAACCCCGTTGCCCACCCTACAATGTTTTTGAAATCAAACAAGATCAGGACATTATAAAACAAATACCCCAAGTAGTACTGCAAGCCCAATAATCATGGCAAAGGCATAGTGATACAGTAACCCGGTTTGAACCTGACGGATAACGCCTGAAAACCAAGCGACGGTGTTGGCTGAACCGTTGACCATTAATCCATCAATCAGTTTGACATCGCCAATTTGCCATAGTCCCGTTCCGATTTTGCGGGTGCCGCCGGCAAAAAACCAGTCGTTAAACCGATCAAAACCGTATTTATCAACCAGTATTCTGTAGGCTAGATCAGTACGTTTTGCAATCATAGCGGGCAAATCGGGACGCTTTATATACAGAAAATAAGCGGTGCCTACACCAAGCATTGCTAACCAGAAGGGCCATTGAATCAAGCCATGCCCGATAAAACTGAATACGCCATGATAGTGTTCTGGATTAAAGGGGTTATGTTTATCGCTGACGAAAATAGCGCCATCAAAATAGTGACCAAATAACAGGGGGCCGATGGTCAATATCCCTATGATTATGGAAGGTATAGCTAAGGCAATCAGGGGCCCTGTGACGACCCAGGGGGGTTCATGCAGGTGTTCACGGGTATGTTCATCCATTCGCTCTTTTCCATGAAAGGTGAGGAAAAACATGCGGAAGGTGTACAAAGCGGTTATAAACACGCCTAGCAAAACGGCATAGTAGGCAAAAGCGGTTTCCCAACCGCCTCTGATGTCATAAGCATGGTGCGCGGCTTCAATAATCGCATCTTTGGAGAAAAATCCGGCAAAGCCGGGGAAGCCTATCAGTGCCAATGAACCAATTAAGGCCGTCCAATAGGTAATGGGCATGTATTTTCTCAGGCCGCCCATTTTTCGCATGTCTTGTTCATGGTGCATGGCTATGATGACTGAACCTGCGCCTAAGAATAATAGGGCCTTGAAAAAGGCATGGGTCATCAAGTGGAATATG
>JAYQWI020000906.1:0-1919 GCA_035871815.2 Candidatus Parabeggiatoa communis | reverse complement strand
TGATAAAACAGAGGAGTTGGACAAATTAATCGAACAACTCCTTGATTACTTAAATTTAAAAGAGGATTGGGATGGCTATGGTGGCGTTGCTCCTTTTGAAAAAACAGTCAACGAGACTATCCTATTTGTTAAAACATTGCCTAAAATGATGCCACTTCCAGAACCCATGATTGCGGGTTCGGGCATCATTGGACTGTATTGGGATAATCAAGGTATTTATGTAGAAATAGGCTTTGAAGGTGATGGGACTTTTTGGTGTTATGCTGAAGACGCTGAAGGTCATGAAGCCAGTGAAGATAGCATTCTGGTAGGTGATGAATTACCCTCTGATTTATTAAAAATACTGGAACCTCTTGCCAAAGGCTAACAAAATGAATTGCCAAAAAATCGCAAATCAACACAATAGGTGTAAAGCACTTTGTCTTCAATTCCCTCATTGTACTTGTGAACAGCATTTTGTCAGTCCATATTCCCCAGGAATAGTACAAGATGAAGAATGTCTTGTCAGGTTAATTTTTTCACCTACCCACTTGAACAAACGGGCAAATTAAAACATTTTGCGTTTTTTGACTGCAAAGATAAAGGATTATCTGTCAACCGTATGCAATATACTTCGGTGAAAGAACTCAAACAAACGGCTGCTTTTATTTCGCATGGACGTAAAAAAATAATTGGGGGGGGTTGCCAAATGCGCTGATATTCGTGCGGTGCTAGATGAACATGAACGAGATTATCTTTCTACGCGAGCGGCCAAATACGAGATTAATCAGGCACTCTCTAAATCGCAAACCCGTATTGAAGAGAGCTTGATAACGGTGACAACCCCGATAGAGGGCCCTTGGTTTTTAGCTTTAGAACATCAAGAAAGTGTCAATTCATTATCCGGGACATACAAGTGGGCTGAAACTGACACGAAAAGTCAGATTCGTCTCAAATCACCAAAGATTTAACAGGTGTGTTCCCAGCCACATTTGAACCTTATTATTACCGCTGAAAATGAGAGAGTTCGCGCGGCTGCTTATGATGCTTTACGTCATATTGAAGCTCCTCGTGCTGTAGAGATGCTGACAACCCATTATGAAATCGAAAAATCTCCAGCCGTAAGAGATGCGGCTGCGAAAACGCTGTCTAAAATGACACCTTCTGAAGCTGGCATCACTTGGGCGGGGCAAACCGTGCTGACGACTGATGCCCCCAAGGAACAAATTCCATTAGTAGAAATGCTGGGTAAAACCTTAGAAACCTATCCAGAAAATGAAACTCATCTGCGAGAATTGTTGAAAAATAATCCGAATAATAAGGTGAAAAGGGAAGTCTATAAATATCTTGTGCCAATCCATTGAAAGGTTCCAACAGGCCCGCTTTTTAATAGCCAATAATTTTCAGCAGTTGTCTATTTTAACAGCTCTTTCTATTTTCTTATATTCATTCTCACGCAAAGCCGCCAAGAACGCTAAGCCAATTAATCTTAAAACTTTGCGCCGCAGCGAAAAGCGTGAGATAGGTTAAATGTAACATAAATAGAAATAAAACAGGAAAATAAACGCGCTTTGACGCTAAAGACGCTTCAGTCCGCTGCCCTTAAAAATATATTGATCGTTTTGCGTTATTTTTTTGTTTTGTCCTTAACAATTTTGCTATCCAAAAACGCTATCTAATTGGATTTACAGAGATTGAGATTCTTGGCGTTATCAATGTGAAAATATCTTATTGGGGAAAAGGGTAGGCCGTTATCTGCGGGCGGCGAGCTGAAAGCCTTTCCTATCCCTATCCTTACATTAACCAAACACATGGAATTTGTGTAAACGATAGCGTAAAGCGCCGAGACCAATACCTAGCAATTTAGCCGCTTCTTTTCTATTGCCTTGAGTTTGTTCTAAAGCATTCCGAATCGTTTCTTTTTCGACATCTTCAAGCAA
>JAYQWI020000905.1:0-2786 GCA_035871815.2 Candidatus Parabeggiatoa communis | reverse complement strand
CCGTGTTTTTCCGTGGCTAAATTATTAAAACTAAAAGGAATAACACTATGTGCGGTATCATCGGTGCAGTGGCAGAACGCGATGTTGTGCCTATTCTCATTGAAGGTTTAAAACGTCTCGAATATCGTGGTTATGATTCTGCCGGATTAGCGATCCTTGACTCTCAGTCGCACGAGCTTGAAAGCCGACGTGTTCAAGGTAAAGTACTTGATTTAGAAGCGAAAATTAAATTAACCTCTTTATCTTCACCTACCGGTATTGCTCATACGCGCTGGGCAACACATGGTAAACCCAGTATTGAGAATGCTCATCCACATCTTTCCAAAGAAAGTGTGGCTGTTGTGCATAATGGTATTATTGAAAACCATGCCCAATTACGCCAACAGTTAGAACAACAGGGTTATGAATTTAAGTCTGAAACCGATAGCGAAGTGATCGCGCATCAAATTCATGACTTTCTCAAGCAAGGTAAGCCTTTATATGCCGCCGTTTCCGCTACCTTGAAAGTGCTTGAAGGCACCTATGCCATAGCCGTGATTAGTCCCCAAGAACCGGGCCATTTAGTCGCCGCGCGACGCGGTAGCCCGTTAGTGATTGGAGTCGGTATTGGTGAACATTTTATCGCTTCGGATGTCGCTGCTTTGATTCCAGTCACTCAACGTGTGATTTATTTGGAAGAGGGCGATATCATTGATTTGCAACGTGATACCAGAAGTATCACCGATTCGACAGGCAAACCCGTTAAACGACCTGAACAAATCAGCCAGTTACAAGCTGATGCGGTGGAACGTGGTGAATATCGTCACTACATGCACAAAGAAATTTTTGAGCAACCCCGCGCTGTCATAGAGACATTAGCCGGCCGTATTCACAATGGGCGTGTGCTAGAAGCCGCGTTTGGGCCTGAAGCACATCAGATATTTGACCAGATTGAGGCCGTACAAATCATTGCTTGTGGTACCAGTTACCATGCTGGGCAAGTCGCTCGCTATTGGATTGAAACGTTGGCTAAATTACCTTGTTCTGTTGAAATTGCCAGTGAGTTTCGCTATCGACAACCCTTAACGAATCCAAAGGCGTTGGTTGTCAGCTTATCTCAATCTGGCGAAACGGCCGACACGCTTGCCGCTTTGCATGAAGCGAAACGCTTAGGTTTTGGCCCCAGTCTCGCTATTTGCAATGTGCCAGAAAGTTCATTAGTCCGTGCTTCCGATATGGTATTCATGACTTACGCCGGGCCAGAAATCGGTGTCGCCTCGACTAAAGCGTTTACGACACAATTGTTATCTTTATTAATGCTGACTGTGATACTTGGGCGACGGCACGGCATCACGAATGAAGTCGAAAAAAAGATTGTCTCGGCAATGTTATCGCTACCTAAACAGCTTGAAAAGGTATTAGCACTCAATGACGCTATCAAAGCGTGGGCAGAAGCGTTTGCAGAAAAACGTCATGCCCTATTTTTGGGTAGAGGCATTCATTATCCAATAGCGATGGAAGGTGCCCTCAAATTAAAAGAAATTTCTTACATTCACGCAGAAGCTTATCCCGCAGGTGAATTAAAACATGGCCCACTGGCGTTAGTGGATGCTGAGATGCCCGTTATTGCCGTCGCACCGAATGACGCTTTGCAGGAGAAACTGAAATCCAATTTGCAAGAAGTTCATGCGAGAGGTGGCCAATTATTTATTTTTGCGAATCATCGCGCCATCATGCAAGCTTCTGATTATATAAGCGTTATTGAATTAGGCGAAGTAGATGACATCATTTCACCTATTGTTTACACCCTCCCTTTACAATTATTAGCCTATCATGTTGCACTGATTAAAGGCACAGATGTCGATCAGCCTAGAAATTTAGCGAAATCGGTGACAGTAGAATAAAATAAATGAGTACAACGAATTACTTAGTACAACGAATTACTGGCCGATAAACGAATTATACTTTGTCTTTCTCTGTGTTTCTCTGTGGTTCTCTGTGTTCTCTGTGTTCGCCGTAAAGAAAAAAAATATTTAATTCGTTTATCTCAGTAATTCGTTGTACTCAATCTATTCAAAGCTAAAACATGCATCAACTGTTAGAAACCGTTAAAATCATAAACGGAAAAGCCCCCTATGTCGCATTTCATAATGAACGACTCAATCAGGCTAGAAGATTGCTATTTGGCGCGGAAGATAAAATTGATTTGACAATCTTTCTTCAACCGCCCTCTCAACCGGGCCTCTATCGAGCGCGGATAATCTATGCCAAAACCATAGAAACGATTGAATATTTACCCTATCAAGACAGACGCTTTCAGCATTTTAAAATTGTAGAAGATAATGAGATCGACTACACATTTAAATATCTAAATCGAGATCATTTAAACCGTTTATTGGCACTCAAAGGGCAAGCTGATGATATTTTAATTATTAAAAAAGGTTTCGTGACAGACACCTCTATCGCTAATGTGGCCTTTTGGCATCAAGATAAATGGTTGACACCATCAACACCGTTATTAAAAGGCACCACACGAGAAAGGTTGTTAAGCGAAAAAAAAATTATTGAGGCAGAGATTCGCTTAGAAGATTTAAAAAATTTCTCTAAAATGGCGATAATGAATGCCATGCTTGGATTTTATGTGATACAGAAAACGCCAGAAAACGGTTTTGAATCCAATATTTTCATTTGATCGCCAAATTCAATAAATTTTCAAAAGGGCAAGCACAAGGATTTTCAAAAGGGCAAGCACAAGGATTTTCCTGATTGTAACGAATTTTGGGGACACCAGAATAATAATGGGGCTT
>JAYQWI020000904.1:0-3225 GCA_035871815.2 Candidatus Parabeggiatoa communis | reverse complement strand
CCACTTTATCCGACCATTTTTCTCCCTTCAACTGAAGACTCGTTTTAAAATCGGCCGTGTGACTTAATATCTCACCGAGTTTCGCAACAGTGGTTTCAACCCCCGTTTTTTCAACTTTGATATAAATACAGCCACTGACGCCGATTGTGGCTGCAAACACCAGAACACCAATCCTTTTTTCTGCTGGCATGGCTTCACCAGTCAAAGCATGTTGATCAATCATGGCCATACCTTCGCTGATGGTGCCATCAATGGGTACGATATCACCAGCCTTCACGACGACAATATCATCAATATTAAGCGATTCTAGTGGCGTTTCGATTTCCTGCCTGTCTTTTAAAAGCCATACCTTGCTGGGTTGTTGTTCAAAAACATTAATCAGCATTTTGGTAGACGTATCTTGACTTTTGTTTATCATTTTGCAGCCAAAGTGATAAACCCAGGCTTCGAGGGCGGCTGCAAAATACTGACCCATGGCAATGGACATAATACTAACAAGAGAAGTCAGCAAATCATTCTTGATACGCCGTTCCTCCAACAACGATTTTTCAGCCTGTTTCAAAATAGGGAAGGTTGTATAAGCAATCACACCGACATTGAACAACCTTAAAGGGGGGTAAATATAACTGATTACCGATAATCCCATCGCTTCGCCACTCACTTTTAAATGATGATCATGCGCTTCCTTCTCAATGCCCTGCTCTGTGTTTTCTTTGATATTATCTGTAGATTTTTTATCACTGTGATGTTCAAATAACCTGGCTCCAATATAAAGACTGGCCATTATTCCAATATTGACTAATAACATATTCAAATCTCCTGTAATGAGTTATTGGCCTTTTGTTTGCCTTTATCTATAAACGAAACGATAGGTTTACCACGATATTTTTGCTTTTCCTGAAAATGTCTTTGCGGTAAAATACCGGTTTATTAGAGACGCACGGCCGTGCGTCTCTACAATTCGCGTGTTTCGTAGAGACGCGATGCCTCGCGTCTCAATGGCTCGCTTTTTTGTAACTACCTTCGCCAAAAATTTTTAGGTGCGTAGGAACAATCCAGGGCGAAAGCCCTTTGCGGTAAAATACCGGTTTATTTGTGGTTCAGTACTTATCATTCTCATAAGCACGACTGAGACGCACGACTGAGACGCACGGCAGTGCGTCTCTACGAATTTGCGGTTGAGGGAAATTTATTTGTATAACAATCAACCGTATGATCATTGACCATGCCGACGGCCTGCATAAAGGCATAACAAATCGTGGTGCCGACAAAGTTAAATCCGCGTTTCTTTAACTCTTTGCTCATCTTATCCGATTTTGGGGTTCTGGTAGGTATTTCTAATAAATCCTGCCAAGCATTTTGTTGAGTTTCGCCATCCACAAAGCGCCAAATATAAGTATCAAATTGACCAAATTCTGCCTGAATTTTTAGAAAGGCTTTGGCATTATTAACGGCTGATTTGATTTTGAGTTGATTTCTAACAATAGCCGGATTAGATAACAACTCAGCTATTTTGTCGTCAGAATAGTGAGCCATTTTATTCGCATCAAAGTTATCAAAGGCTTGTCGATAGCCTTCTCGTTTTTTGAGAATGGTTGCCCAACTTAAGCCCGCTTGTGCGCCTTCCAAAATCAGGAACTCAAAAAGTAAGCGATCATCATGAACCGGTACGCCCCATTCTTCATCATGGTATGCCTGTTCAAGGGGGCTGGCATTCGCCCATTCACATCGTGTCATTTTTTATCCTTTTTTCAGTTTAAAATATTTTATAAAGGGTATACTAAAATTTAACCTTCAATCTCATTGTTTATCAAGATAAATCTTGAACTCCAATATCAATACATTTTGAAGGCCCGATTTTCGTTAAAAATTTATTTTGCGAAGGCCTGATTTTCGTTAAAAATTTCGCGAAGGCCCGATTGGAGTGCAAAATTTATTTTGCTTCGGCCTGATTGAGATTGATAATTTTGGGGAATGCGCCCAACTAAAGTTGGAACGTAAATATCGCAGGATAGTTTATAGAAAATTTGACTCCCTTTCCTGGTAGGCTTTCACACTTGATTGTACCCTGCAATTGGGTCGTCACGAGGTTATAGCAAATATACATGCCTAAGCCACTGCCACCATGAGCGCGATAGGTGGTAAAAAACGGTTCAAAGATTTTGGCCAAGTTTTCTTGGGCAATGCCTTTGCCAGTATCTGAATAGTCTAAATGTAAATGTTCTCCCTTCATTTGCACCTTGATGTTGATCAAACCCGCATTGATGCCTTCATTAAAACCATGTATGAGGCTATTCATGAGTAAGTTAGTCAGGATTTGTTCCAAGGCACCAGGTAAACTTTTTATTTTTAAAGCATTAGGACAATTTATCGAAATTTCAATAGGGGTATTTTTGAAGCGGTTATGCAAGGTGTTGATCGTATCTTGAATGACTTCTTTAACTTGAAATGATCGCACCTCATCAGAAACTTGATCCACTGCTGTGCGTTTGAAGCTTTTGACTAAGTTCGTCGCTCGCTTTAAATTAGATAACGTGAGATGAGCTGCCTTATTAATGCTGTCTAGGGTGTCTAGCAAGTCATCTTCATCAACTTCGTCTTCTTCCAGTAAGTGATTAATCGCATTGGTATTATCTTGCAAGGTTGAAGCTGAGCCTACCGCAATCCCAAGTGGCGTATTCAATTCATGAGCAAAACCGGCAACTAATCTACCCAGTGAGGCCATTTTTTCACTTTGTACTAATTCTTGGCGAGTCTGAGTTAATTCTTCTATTTTATGCCTTAATTTATAGGTTAAATCTCGAATGCTGAGATGCGTATTGATACGGGCTAAAACCTCTTTTTGTTCTATCGGTTTAGTGACATAATCAACAGCGCCGAGTTCAAAACCTCTTACTTTATCTTCAACATTATCGAGGGCCGTCATAAAAATGACAGGAATATCTCTAGTGTGCTCATTCGCCTTTAATTGACGACACGTTTCAAAACCATCTATGCCCGGCATCATGACATCTAATAGAATAATATCAGGTTTAGTCACTTTAACTCTTTTTAGGCCCATTTCACCGCTTTTGGCAATCATAATTTCAAAACCATAGACTTCCAAGTAATCCACTAAAACGTTTAGATTAGTCGGATTATCATCAACAATCAAAATCGTATAGTCTTGAAATTCAAAAGAATTAATAGACTCATCTGGCAAAGTAGCACTCATGGATTGTTCTC
>JAYQWI020000903.1:0-7740 GCA_035871815.2 Candidatus Parabeggiatoa communis | reverse complement strand
CTATTGCAAAACAGCATGAGTCATTTTCAGGGCATCAACTGTCGCGGCAACATCGTGAGTACGAATGATCCTAGCCCCTTTACTCACGGCTAAAACAGCTAAGGCTAAACTGCCATACAAACGTTCAGTCACAGGTTTGTTTAATATCATACCGATCAATGATTTACGGGATACTCCGACCAACACAGGGTAACCCAATTCAGTGAACACTTCTAATTGCTTCATTAAACGTAAATTATGTTCCACCGTTTTACCAAAGCCAAAACCCGGATCGATCAAGAGACGATGTGAAGCAATACCCGCATCTAAACACACTTTGAGCCGTTCTAAAAAAAAAGTTTTAAGGTCATTCACAACATCATCATAATGTGGATTGTGTTGCATGGTGCGTGGTTCACCTTGTATATGCATGAGGCAAACCTGCACCCGCTCGGAAGCGCTAATAGCAGCTAAACTACCTTTAGCACGTAAAGCCATCACATCATTAATCATATCGGCTCCGGCTGTGATCGCCTCACGCATGACTTCTGCTTTACTGGTATCAACCGAAATTAAAATAGGCCACCTAGCGCGGATTTGTTCCACGACAGGGATAACGCGATCAAGTTCCTCTTGTACTGACACCGACTCAGCACCTGGACGAGTGGATTCTCCCCCAATGTCGATAATCTTGGCCCCTTCTTCAATCATTAGGCCAGCTTGATTTAAGGCTGAAGGCATAGAAAAAAAATAACCCCCGTCCGAAAACGAATCGGGGGTGACATTGAGAATACCCATCACTTGAGGGAATGCTTCAAGATTTTCAGGGTGCATAATTTCTATATTTTTTTCCCCATGTTCCATCTGGGACTATTCACATTCAACCCCCTTCTGTGGGTCGGTTCTATTCCCCTGTTGGTTCGTTTCCCTCCACCTCTATTCGCATTCAAGCCCCCCTTCTGGGTTGTTTAAGCCCTTTTGAAAAGGTTTTTTTTTGAAAATTTATCAATCAGTGGGAATTAGCAGGATCACCAATCTTCGGTTTGAGAGTTTGTACCGTTGTGTCGTTGGGCTTCTTTTTAGAAAGATTGCTATCGTTATTGTTGTCGTTCCAATCTTTCGGTGGTCTAGGCGCTTTTCCAGCCATGACCTCAGCAATTTGCTCACTTTCGAGGGTTTCGTATTTCATCAAAGATTCTGCCATCAAATGCAAAATATTCAAATGTTCTTTGAGCAAGCCATCAGCACGAACGTAATTGCGTTCAATAACAGAACGAATTTCTTCATCAATGACATGTGCCGTTTCATCGGACAGCATTTTGTGCTGAGTGACACTATGGCCTAAAAACACCTCGCTGTCGTCTTCACTATAAGTCAGCGGCCCCAAACGTTCCGACAAACCCCATTTCGTAACCATATTACGTGCAATCTCTGTCGCCTGTTTAATATCTTGGCTTGCACCAGTAGTGACAGACTCAGCACCAAAAATCAGTTCTTCAGCAATTCGACCACCAAACAGCGTGGAAATTTTACTTTCCAAGGTTTGCTTACTGTAGCTCAACCTATCAGCTTCTGGCAAAAACAGGGTTAACCCTAAAGCACGACCTCTTGGAATAATCGTGACTTTATACACCGGATCATGGTCTGGCACCAAACGCCCAACAATAGCGTGTCCCGCTTCATGATAAGCCGTAAGCTTTTTCTCTTCTTCGCTCATCACCATAGACTTACGCTCGGCACCCATCATAATTTTGTCCTTGGCTTTTTCAAATTCTTCCATCTCTACCAAACGCTTGTTAACGCGGGCTGCCCACAAGGCGGCTTCATTGACAAGGTTAGCCAAATCGGCTCCAGAAAAACCAGGTGTACCGCGTGCAATCAAACTGGGTTTCACATCATCAGCAATAGGGACTTTCCGCATGTGTACTTTGAGAATTTGCTCACGTCCCCGAATATCAGGCAAAGGCACCACCACTTGACGATCAAAACGGCCTGGACGCAATAAAGCGGGATCTAATACATCAGGGCGGTTAGTAGCTGCAATGATAATCACGCCTTCATTGCCTTCAAAACCATCCATTTCCACTAGCAGTTGGTTGAGCGTTTGTTCTCTTTCATCATGCCCTCCCCCTAAGCCAGCACCCCGATGGCGACCGACTGCGTCAATTTCATCAATGAAAACAATGCACGGCGCGTGTTTCTTCGCTTGCTCAAACATATCGCGCACTCGTGATGCACCGACACCAACAAACATTTCGACGAAATCAGAGCCTGATATCGTGAAAAAGGGCACTTTTGCTTCACCTGCAATGGCCTTTGCCAGTAAGGTTTTACCCGTGCCTGGGGAACCTACCATCAACACACCGCGTGGAATTTTACCGCCCAAATTTTGGAATTTATCCGGATCGCGTAAAAAATCAACCAATTCAGTGACTTCTTCCTTGGCTTCATCAACCCCGGCCACATCAGAGAAAGTTATTTTGATTTGATCTTCTTCAATCAACCGGGCACGACTTCGGCCAAATGAGAGCGCACCGCGCCCACCGCCGCCTTGCATTTGGCGCATGAAGAAAATCAGTATCCCAAACAATAACAGCATGGGAAACCAGGAAATGAATATCTGCACCAGCAGTGATTGTTGTTCTGGTGGGCCGGCTTTAATTTTGACGTTGTTATTAAGTAAGTCCCCCATCAATCCAGGATCACCTGGATTATAAGTGACGAAATGTTCACCATTTAGTGTGATCCCACGAATGGTGCGACCTTCAATTTCCACCTTTTGCACTCGCCCCTGTTTAACATCGCTAATAAATTGCGAATACTCTATCGACAGGGAAGTGGGTTTTTTGGGTCCAAAATTATTGAACACCATCATTAAAACAAGGGCTATGACGACCCATACTAAGAGATTTTTGGCAATATCATTCACTAAGGTGTGCCTCTTTGTCGTTATGTGTATCTTGTAGAATCAAGTTGATTTAGAATGGGTTGTCTAACGAGAAGGATTGTATATGAAAGGATTAAACCAAAAGTTTACCCCAATCTTTTTCCTTTAGATACAATCCTTTTCGTTCAATTCTCTTTTTTGAAGGAAACAACCATAAGGGATTTGATCCTACAAGGACAATCGTGTATCAGGGTAATTTATTTATACTTGAACATATCGTTTGAAAGAACAATTTGTTGGCATAGCCGACATTAAAAGATATAAAGAATATCAATGTTTTGAGAACTGATGTCATAAATTTAGCGTAGCACAGCTTCCAAGCAAAAGTTGAGGCAAACAAAAACGGTATTTAGCGTAGCACAGGTTCATGCTAAAGTTTCGCTTCGCGAAAAGCGTTAAATGTGAAATTGATAATTGATAATTAATAAAATACGCTTATTTGACAACATAGTCTTTCGCAAGCACATAAACTTCGGATGATCGAGAGCGTGATGCTTCCGGTTTGCGAATCACAACCTTTTTAAAATAAGGCCTTAATGCCTTAATATAAGCATCAAAACCTTCCCCTTGAAAGACTTTAGTCAGTAAATGTCCTCCACTAGTCAGTACCTCATAAGCAAAATCTCTCGCTAATTCAGCTAATAACATAGCACGAGGTTGATCAATCGCCTTTAAGCCACTTATATTGGGGGCCATATCAGACATAACAAGATCAACGGGGTATTTTCCCAATTGATTTAGCAAGTTGTCCAGTACCACTTGCTCTCGAAAATCCCCCTGAATAAAAGTGACTTCCGGTAAGGGTTCCATATACAAAATATCCAAGGCAAACACCCGCACTTGGTTGGGTAAACGTTGTTTTAGCCATTGTGACCAACCGCCAGGGGCTGCTCCTAAATCAACAACGGTCATGCCTGGATGAAACAAGCGATCACGGGCATCTATTTGTGCCAGTTTATAGACAGCCCGTGAACGATAACCCGATTGAACGGCCTGTTTGACATAGACATCAGACCGATGTTCTTTGAGCCAACGTTGACTTTCAAGATTTCGACTCTTTTTACTCATGATTATTGTTCAATATAAGAATGAGATACAGCACCCACTAGCAATTGCCGAAGTTCAACCAGTAATTCATCGCGAGTATAAGCCCCTTTTTGAAAAACCGTATCGACACGATTGTTGAGCCAAATACGATCTTCAACGGAAATATCTTTAGCGGTTAACACCACCACTGGGATTGAAGAATAAGATTTATTTTGTCGCAATTGGATAATAAATTCAAATCCATCCATTTCTGGCATCATCAGATCGAGCAGAATGAGATCGGGTTGATGTTTTTGCAAGCGTTGCATAGCCAGATCACCGTTTTCCGCTTCAATGACTTGCCAACCCACCTTATGGAGCATGCGAACCATCATTTCACGAGTAACCGTATCATCTTCTACAACCATCACAACACAAGAGGCCTTGTTGGTGCGATACTTACGCAATACTTTAATTAATTGAGAGCGCGTAATGGGTTTAGTCAGGTATTCGGCTGCCCCTAAAGAATAACCGATTTCTTTATCTTCCGTCATGGTCAACATAATAACGGGAATATGTGCTAACTTGGGATCAGCCTTTAATTCAGATAACACTTCCCACCCATCCATGCCTGGCATCATCACATCTAAGGTAATGGCATCAGGCTGTATTTTTTTCGCCAATTCCAAACCTTCAGCGCCACTTGCAGCCCCCACAACTTGGTATCCCACTTTACTCAAATAAATATCTAACAATTCACGCACAGCCTCATCATCATCAATAACCAAAAGTACGCCACTTTCTGTCGTAAAGTCTGGAAGCCTAACAGAAATATCATCCTTAGAAATAAGATTCTTGACGACAAGATGGGTGGGTAGATGCACGATAAAATGGCTACCTTTGCTAAATTCACTTTCGACATTGATGGTGCCACCGAGCATCTGCGTAAAATATTTGGTAATCGCTAATCCTAAACCACTGCCCCCATACTTGCGGCTGGTAGACGCATCGGCTTGGGTAAAAACCTGAAAGAGATTGGCTTGTTGTTCTGTCGTCATACCAATGCCTTCATCAGTGATACGAAATGTAATCCAATCGCCCTCTTTTTTTGTTTCGCGCCTCACCTCTAGCGTAATGATTCCTCGTTCCGTGAATTTAGAGGCATTACTGAGTAAGTTGAATAGAATTTGCCTCATTTTAGTTAAATCGGTGTAGACTTCACCTAAGTTTTTATCACACAATAAATGCAAGGTATTCGCTTTATTCTCGATCAAAGGCTGAATCGTAGTCAACGTATTTTGAATCATGCCTTTCAAATCAAAGCGTTCTGAATATAACTGCATTTTGCCCGCTTCGATTTTAGAAATATCAAGAATACCATCAATTAAACCCAACAAATGTTTTGCAGCGGCATGGACATTTTTAACATCTTGCAACAAAGACGCTCGTTCACACTCTTTAATTTCTTCTTCGAGCATCTCGGTATAACCGACAATGGTATTCATCGGTGTACGCAATTCGTGGCTCATATTAGCAAAAAACTGGCTTTTAGCCAGATTCGCTTCTTCTGCCTTTTGTTTTGCTTGGCGTAATCCCGTTATCTCCCATTTTTGTCTACTGATGTTCTCGACAGAAGCCCAAACTTGATATTCCCCTTCTTTTTCGATAATCAAAGCCGATAATTTTACGGGTACATAATAGCCATCTTGATGTCGATATTCTTGTTCAACAGGCCCATAACAATCGCCCGCTTTCAAGACTTGTAATTCTGCGAGTGAAGTTCCCGTATTTTCTTCTACAATAATATCGTTCCAATAATTCAGTTTCAGCGTCTTTTCCACAGAACGACCCATCATTTGTGCATAGGCCTGATTCACAGTCACAATAGAACCATTGAGTTGCCATAAACACAAACCTATCGGCGCACTATTCAGCAAATCCTGGGTAGCCTGTTCACGATAACATAAGCTTTTGTAGGATTGATGTAGACGATTAATCAAATTAACAATGCGTTCTAATTCGTCAGCACTAGCAACATCCTTATGTGGACGTTCCAAAGTCACTACCGTATCTGAATGTTCAAAATCTATAAGTTCGGCATAATCCGCGATTTTCTTGAGATGGCGAATGACAATTGAATGAAAAATCCATAAACTGAACAGAGCTAGTAACAAAATACTAACCACATTGGTAGTCAAACTCACAACCGTTTTCTCAAGTAAGCGTTTATAAACAGGCTCAATGCTCAAAACGAGACGCAGTGTTCCAACACGGTTTTTTGGGGCAGAACTCGAATTATCAAATAGGGGAAAATCTCGGACAATAACGCGCTTATTATTAACAATTGTACCTTTTGAGGCAAGCAGCCGATCTTGGATCGTGATAGAAAGGTATTGCACATCCGCCATCACTAAAAGACTGTCTAGTAAGCTCTGTATTTGTTTTTCATTAGACTCAAAGAAATGATAGGTAATAGTTTGCAGATAATTATCATGGATTTGTTGAAAACGCTCGTCAATACGGTTGATGTCCTGTTCATAAAAAACAAATAACTGCACAGAAGTCATCAGTAAAGCCATCACAACACTTAACAAAATAACATAAAAATTCAATTTATAAGCGATTTTATTTTTTAACATATTTATTTAATCAAAATGACAGAGGTTCAGGCGTTATGACAATGATTCAGTTGTTCATTAATTTATAATAATGAATCACATAGCCGTATTAAGAATGAAAGATGAAAAATGAACAAAAACGGTTCAAATCACTTTTTCAATTAAAGTCTCTTGCAAAGCTTATTTTTAATTCATTAGGAATGGTTCATATTGATTCGTCACTTTTAACGGATTAACCTATTGTTTTTTTTAAAATAATATTGGGTCATTTCCCCAGTTGAATTTGTTCAATAATCACTTGGCCTTAAACACCACTATATCTGAATGTTTTGAGAACGGATGTGAATATTGATAATTAATCATTAATCATTAATCATTGATATACCAATAGAGCGATATTGTGGTGGGATCGTTGTCAGTATGATTTGAGATCAAACCAAATATCAATGTGCCTTTTCCTCACCCTAGTGATCACTGATAATGAGTACAACAAATTGACTTTTATATAAACGAATAAGGCCGCTGAAGGAATGAGTTTATTCGTTTATCCAAAGTGTAGCTGTACTTTCTTCACTATTTATTAATAAACCATTCTCTATTCACCTTTTCACCGTTTATCATTATATTATAAATGAACACTGAACACTTTCATTGAAAACGGAAAAGGGAAAACGGATAATTAAAAGAGAGTACTTTGAAACGTCGTTAATCGAAGCGAATTATAAAATAAACTAATTTGTTATTGGTTTAATTAATAGAAAGGATTGAAAGTCAATTCCACATTTAGCTTCGCTGATCTTCGGTTCACGCTAAAGTTTCGCGAAGTGAAATACAGTTTTTGCGTGGAATTAATAGATATCGTTTTTCTTATCAAACTCATCATAATATTTTTACCCACTACATTCCGTATAATTCTAAAAAAATTAAAAACTTAAATGGCCTACCGAAAATGACCCACCAATATATACTCGAAAAAATATTTGGCTATCAGCACTTTCGTGGTGAACAAAAAAATATCCTTGAACACATATTAGCGGATGGCAATGCCTTAGTGTTAATGCCAACAGGCGGTGGCAAATCGTTGTGCTATCAAATTCCCGCCCTCATTCGTCCAGGCATTGCAATCGTCATTTCGCCCTTAATTGCTTTAATGCAAGATCAAGTGAGTGC
>JAYQWI020000902.1:0-2698 GCA_035871815.2 Candidatus Parabeggiatoa communis | reverse complement strand
TCGAAGAAGGGATTAAAGCGCGGAAGGCCCTTGAATTTCGTATGATTGTGGTTTTGAAAATGAGCAGGGCGAATCCTGAGTATATTGATCAAATTAAAAATACCTATTTTGCGTTGGCAACACGGGAAATGTCACGTAATCCGGTATTGGCTAATTGGCGACATCAATTATGTCTCAATGCCTTGCATCAAAAAGTCGATCAACTGCATCAATTAGCAAAGGAACAAGCCGGCCAATATTCGCCTGAACAACGTGAACAAGCCTTTGATCATTATCGGCAAGTGGCCTTAGAAACTTGTGATATTCTGGATTTAGCGGGCTTGCCGGAAGATGATCGTCATTTAGCCACGCAAAAATTTATTTTGCGGCAATTTTATGTGCCACTGCGTTTGAATGTCGAAATGGCAAGGGATGCCGATTTCAGTCTCGAACAATTGGAACAATTGGAATCGCGCCGTGAAAAGCAACGTTTGTATGCGGCAAGTAGATTCGGTGATTTTGAACAAGAAACTGATTTAAAGAGCGTTTCGCTTGGCGAACGCTTAAAGGCAACACAACGTTTAGTCTTGTTGGGCGATCCGGGGGCAGGTAAGACGACTTTAGTACGGTGGTTAGTGACGGCTTATCTGTTGAAAATGAAAGATGATCCGGATTTCGCCGAATTGCCCGATGTCGCGACGCTACCAGATAAAGAGTGGTTGCCGGTGTTGATCCTATGCCGTGAATTAGATGAAACCTGTTTTACCGGGGCATTGGATGATATTTTGCGACAAACGTTGCGAAAAACCCAAATGACAAAGCAAGAAGCGGATATTCTGTTAGCGGTGTTAAGAGAACAATTAGCCAATGGTAATGCGTTGTTGTTATTAGATGGACTGGATGAAATCACAGACAGCACGACAAGAGCGCGGTTTTGTCGCCAAATTGAAAGTATTGCCGTGGCCTATCCATTGGCCCCGATTATCACGACTTCGCGGATTGTGGGTTATCGGGAAATGCCGTTTAGACTGGGGCGTGGTTTTGAACATGCCACTGTTACTGAACTCTCCAAAGAAGACAAAGAGGAATTTGCGCGACGTTGGTGTGCTGCAACGGAACCCGATGAACGACAGAAAAGAATGGTTGATGAACTCATTAACGCCATTCATAGCTCTGATCGCATTGAACGCTTGAGCGGCAATCCGATGTTATTGACGACTTTGGCTTTGGTTAAACGCAAAGTGGGCAAATTACCCAACCGACGTGCCGATTTGTATTATGAAGCGGTGCAAGTCTTGCTCAATTGGCGCAGTGAAGTCGATGAACCCATTGACAAACGCGAAGCCATTCCACAATTGGAATATGTGGCTTATGAAATGTGCAGTCGGGGTGTGCAACGTTTACGCGAAGATGAAATTCTGGAATTGCTAGACAATGTTCGCAACGACTACCCCAATATTCGTCCCCTAAAAAAACACAGTGCTGAGGAGTTTCTGCATTTATTGGAACGCCGAACCAGTATTTTAGTGGAAGCGGGTACCGTGCGACATCATGGGCAACCCGTGCCAGTATTTGAGTTTCGGCATTTGACTTTTCAAGAATATCTGGCTGGGCTGGCATTAGTGGATGGACGATTTCCAAACCGTGATAAATCGCTCAGTTTGGCAGAACGAATTGCACCATTGGCTGGACAAACAAGGCTAACCAAGTTGAGATTTGGAGGAGAAGAAGAACATGCCGTTTCTGAAAATTGGCGAGAAGCCCTCCGTCTTTGTATTTCCTGTTGTAATGATGATGATGTCGATGATGCTCTGAAGGCTATTGTTACGCCACTAGACAATGAAGATGCCGCTATCACTGCTCGCCCTCGTGCGATTCTGGCAGGCTCATGTTTGGCTGATGAACCCAATGTCAGTGAAAAAATGGCATTGGAAGTATTGCAAAAATTGGTTGGGCAAGTTCAAGAAAGAGATGGTAAAGGAGAAATTAATACCAGTTTAGATGCGGTTGCAATAGAATTGGCATATTTAGAATGGGTAGAACATTTACAAGCAATACTTGTATCTGAATTTATGCGAAGTGATGTTAAAACTCGTAAACCATTTGCTGGTTTATGCGCTATTATTGGAGAAACTTTAGTCTCACCTAAAGTAGATTTATTAGCACAATGGCTTAATCATGCGATTATAGAGCTAAACTCAAACAACGAAGCCAAGGCAATTGAAAAAGCTTTAAGCATTCTAGCAGTTGCTGCCTTTAGAAGACTTCCTGAAGCTATGGTTTTTAAGCCAGTTCCTGCTTTGATAAATATGTTAGGCAGAACAGCAGCTTCAGCACATGCAGCAGCTTGGGCATTGTATGGGCTTTCTGGAGGCTATCACACTGAAATTACAAGAGGAATATTTTATAAAGAAGAAACTTTAGCAGAATTACTAAAATTAATTTATCAACCAGGTTTTGACAAGGGAGCTACGCAAGGATTAATTAGAATTTTAGGCAAGGCAAAGTATTACCCAGCAGTTGAACCTTTGATTGGCAAGTTGGATGATGAGGATTTTGATGTAAGAAGTCATGCATTGGGGGCATTAGCAAATATTTGCCGTGATAATCTAGATCAAAGGCTTCTTTCAAAACACTTTAAATATTGGAGTTGGCTTGATCCCAAAGAGACAATTACTGAAGAGAGAATTGCGAAAGCCGCTTCAAAAGTCAAACTTAC
>JAYQWI020000901.1:0-1480 GCA_035871815.2 Candidatus Parabeggiatoa communis | reverse complement strand
TCAAGAGGCCTTGCGTTTCAAGCAGATACGTTATACTTTTTTCAAGCCGCGTTTGCTCAGTCGGTGTCAGATTGAACTGAATACCCGCACTGTGCGGCTGTGACCAGGCGATTTTCCCATTTAACCAACACGCCTCCGATTCACCGGGTAGCCTGAGGCGTAAGCTGATCGCCTTGTCTTTTTCAAGCTGAACAGTCCCACCCAATAAAACACCACCAGAGGAAATATCCTCTGTGCGAAGTTTCAAAATATTACCATTTGGTTTCAGCAGACAATCCGTTTGATAAGGTATGCGTTCTGGAATGAGATCGGACACGAGATAGGCCACAAGGCGCTTATTGCCGGGTTGGTCTTCTCGTGCGATGACCACGGTTTCTCGTATATTAGGGTGTTGATTCAAGGCTGATTCGATTTCACCCAATTCAATCCGAAAACCACGTAGTTTGACTTGGTTGTCTATGCGCCCTAAAAATTCAATATTGCCATCAGGCAGGTAGCGGGCTAAATCGCCTGTTTTATAAAGACGTTCAGATTTTTGATTATTGATTGTTAATTTTTGATGATTATTAGAGTCCAATTTCAAATCAAAAAATGGATTATGAATAAATTTTTCTATCGTTAAGTCGGGACGATTGAGGTAGCCTCGTGCCAATCCGATACCACCAATCATAATTTCACCAATTACTCCTATAGGCACAAGCTGTAGATGAGGATTCATTAAATGCACTTCATATCCCTGCACTCCTCTACCAATGGGTGTACGCCGACTTAAATCCTTAGCCGTCAGAAAAGAAAAGAAAGTGGCACAAATAGTCGTTTCTGTGGGACCATATCCATTCACAATGTGCATACGTTTTGAGAAGTGACGAAAGCGTTGAAGAATGCCCTGTTCTATTGGTTCAACACCTACCAATATGCGATTTAATTTAATCTGTGTTCCCCATTTTTCAATTTGACCGGCAACATCAGGTAGTAGTGCTGGTGGGATGTAAGTGCAAGTAATCTGATGGTCAACTAAGTAACTGACAAAACTTTCTGGATGAATTAATACTTCTGGAGTGAGAAGGTGAACTGTTCCACCAAAACAGAGATTAGAAAAAAATTCCCATACTGACACATCAAAGCTGAATGGACAAACAGAAGTACCAATCAAGGCTTGACTCGAAGGTGCAACGTGTTCAAATCCGTGCAGCATAGCCAACACATTACGATGTTCAATCATTACCCCTTTTGGCTTCCCAGTAGAACCTGACGTATACATCACATAGGCCAGGTTGTCAGAGCAAACCCCACTGTTTATATTTTCTGAACTGGCCTTTGAAATCATTCCCCAGTCATTATCTAAACAGATGACTTGGGCTTTTTGCTCTGGCAACTGTGCCATTAATTTCTGTTTCGTTAACAGTAGCAACACTTTTGAATCTTCTAACATGAAGACCAAGCGTTCTTGAGGATAGTTGGGATCGAAGGGGACATACGC
>JAYQWI020000900.1:0-6763 GCA_035871815.2 Candidatus Parabeggiatoa communis | reverse complement strand
TCTACTTAAATCAATCAGCGTTAATCAGGCCATCATCAGTCAAATCAGCGTTCTATCTAATCTATAACTGTCATCAGTTTTATGCAGCACTGCCTCAATTCCCAATTCGTTGATTTAGCTTCGCTGACTGAAAGTTCGCTGAACTTCGTTTCGCAAATTCAAAGTACTACTGATAATTTGAATAGCTTGCGAATTAATTTCGGGACAGACCGAAAAAAAGTTGATTTGTGATATGATCCCCGTTCGCAAATTCATCCCAAAATCCAAATGCCCCAATATACCAAGGCCCTTGGTGTGCTTCAAATTGATAACTGATAACTGATAACTGATAACTGATAACTGTATTTACCCAATTCGTTGTACTAGATTAGTTGTACTAGAGTTACCCCACGTTGTCTTGAAATAACAGCTTATCAAACGAGATGATAGGGTATGGTTGTTGTAGAAATGCTGGTTTATTATTAATCACAATACAAGAGAACTTAATAAAAAAAAATGAAAAAGAAATTTTGGAATACCACTATAACGCTACTAACATTAGTGTGGTTAGGGCTATCTTCTTTGCAACCTCAAGCAGCAGAATTTTCCGATGTGCTGTGTGGTCATTGGTTTCAGGATGAAGTAATCCTCCTGAAGAATAAAGGTATACTAGCGAGTCGTGAGAAATTTGAACCTTCCAGAAAAGTGAGTCGGGCAGAATTCATAAAGATGCTCATTAGTACAATGGCTACTAAATATCGGGAGGAAAAAAAGGAGGGGGAGAAAAAGAAAGTAGCTGATTGTTCTGATGAAGAACCTTGGTACAAATGCTTTATTAAAGAAGCATATCGGATTAAAAACCCAAATTATGAAGATGAACCCATAGCGTTTTTCTTGAAAGAAGAACTTAATAAGAAATTGGGTAGGACAGATTGGATTTTAAAGAATATTTTGGAGTTATCACAAGAGCATCCAGATCGTAAAATTCTGCATAAGATACTCACTGATATAAACGCTAGTGATGATGGTGAATCTTATCTTGTGTCCCGTTCTGATGCAGCACACATGATGATGAATGCGAGTCGTTTGGCACCCGATGCTAAAAAAGCAGAGTTTTTTGAGGACTTTAGTGAGTTTAACTCCTCAGAAAAGGGGTGGATTGGTGCATGTAAAAAGGCAGATATTTTTAATGGTTCTCCAGATTCAAAAACAAAAAAATGGAATTTTAAACCTAAAGGAGAACTGAACAGAGCTGAAGCCGCCGTAATTTTAGCACGGGCTTTTTTTAAAAGTGAAATTACTAGACTTGCTCAATGCAATTCTGTCAAAGTTGATATTATTGCTCATCAAGCAGGGACAATGGCAAGTCCCGGTGCTGTAGTTGCAGAGAGTGACGAATATTATCCTGAAAAATTGCAAGTGTTAGCCAATGATGATTGGGATGATGGCGGTAAAAACCGTTACCGAGATCATTACAGTACAGGCAAGTGGGAACCGTCGGATAGTGATGATAAAACTATCGGCAGTAAAGACGATGACATCGTTAAGCTAACATTGAAACCGTTAAAACCACTTTTTGCTGCTGGAACAATGAAGCTTACAGTTTCAGAACAGGCTGCTGTTCGCATTTTTAAAGCAGATGGTACTGTGTTGTCAAATTACAGTGTTGACTTAGCTAAACCTGAAGGTGATCTAGCGGCATTAGCTAGTAGTCCCGTTGAGTTGTACGTTGAGACATTGAAACCCAGTTTGGATATAAGTATTAAGCTGGCTTTTGAACGAGTCGGAGGTGTATCAAAGGCAAGTGAAAGTGATAAAGTACACATGATTTCAACTTTTGAGTCTATTTTGCGGAGTAATATTGTTCGGGCTGCGTATAATCAGGATTCAAAATACGATGCTAATTATAAGCTACGTTTTCCCAATAATTGGTATCAAACTATGGCATTGTGTCCCATTAATAATCCGTATTGGGAAAATTCAGATATTAAACTTAAAATACAAGGGTTACTTCCATCAGGAACAGTTGATTCTGGGAAGTTTGAAAAACTTATTGCAGAAATGAAAAAAAACAAAAACAATACTGGAATTGAGAATATTTTAAGTACTATCTTCCCTTCTTATACAACTGTTAAAATTAAAAATTTGAGGGACAAGCTAGGAGGAGGCGGTTTTTCTGTGAAAGGAGATTCTTTTCCTGCTGTTGTTGATTTGATTCCGTTTGTGGATTCTGAAAAACGGAGCAATCGAGGTAGATATATATCAGAGTGTTTGAGTGCAATAACCATGGTGATGTACAGAGGGGTTGCAGAAACATTTAAAGAAGTAGCTGGCTCCAGTGGTGAGGCTAGATTTAATACTTGTTTCTATAATATTCAAATAAAAGCTACTGATTCGACAGCTCTCTACTACACAAGATCAGTAAAATATTCAAATTATTATGCTGGGGATTGGAGGTATGTACATAACCCAGATTATAATAAGGATAATTTGGAGTCATGGCGTGGTGAAAACACTATTCAACTTTCCAATGAAAGTACTGAATCAAGTATGTTTTATTGGCATAACGGTGCTTCTCAAGATGGAGTAACAACACTATCTGAGATGAAAGCAGAACTTCATAAACATCGACTTAATTACCATCGAGATGATGAAAGTCTATCACCTAATGCTAGACGACCACCAAGGAAGGCTGATTTTAATGTTGTTGATGATCCAAATAGAGGTTATGAAACGATTCGTTTAGATGTACTTAAGTTGATGAAAGCAGCATTAACAACGACTTGTCCATAAAGCACTTCACCTGGGAACAAATTGGACTTTTTGAAAAACCAAGTTTTTCAAAAAATTCTGTTTTTGACATCGCGAAAAAGTCCGAATTATGCTCATGCTCAGTATACTTCTTAGATTTGTTCTCTAAATTATTAATTTGAAATTTAGGGATAAGCCTATTTTTATTGAATAATAGACTTGTCCATTAAATAAGCTAAATCCTTGATTTTTAATGCTGTTGTATTTTGTAGTTTCAATGATTTACGTTTTATTTAGGGACAAGTCTATATATAATTGGAGTAACCAATTTATGAAAACAACATTTTCATTTTTTATTTTTGTATCATTTTTTGTTTATTTACTACCGGCTCATGCTGTCAATAATGTGATGTGCATTGGTAATAACTATGAGCAACAAGAAATAGCAACGCATATTTTTCCGCCTTTGGTTGGGATTGATAGTAAGTTAACTAGTGTGAAAGAGGGGGCTATTTTAGTATTAAATACCAATTATAGAATTGACACCCTAAGTGGAGGAACTCCCTCTTTTTATTGGTGTACTGATCAAGGTAGCCTTGAAGCTGATTCACAAGACTATCATTCAGTTAGATTTGTTGCGCCTTCAGTACCTGAAAATGGAGCAACCATTAGAATCAGTGTATGGATGGGCGATAATCTAGGTTATATAGATAAAGACACTATAAGTATTAGAGTGTTGGATGATCCTATTCTGTCTTCTATTGTTATCAATACAAATGACAAAGCCACGGGTAATATAGAACTCATCTCAAGGGGGATGACTGTACATATCAATACAGTAAGTCTTGTCAAAGTCAATGGACAAGAAATTAATGGAACTTGGAATGATGAGCAACTTAATAAGTCTGTTAGTCAAAAATTTATTAACAACAGTATTAACCTTGAGATTCAAGAAATCACAGGATTGACTTCAGAAAATATTGAACAACCCGTGCATATTGAAGCCTATGATTATTTTGGGGCTAAAGTAATAGATGCTTATTATCCCTTTATTGACGTAGCGCCAAATCTTCCCTATACAATGCCTGTACTCACTTTGTGGAAAGAAGGCGCTATTGAGGGATACCAACATCCTGATCGTCGTGGTCACTTCGGGCCTAATAATAATGCTACACGGGCAGAGTTTCTCAAGGCGACATTAAAAGCGACTGATCCTGATAGACAATATCCTTTACCCTCTACAAAACCTTTTGAGGATGTCGAAATAACAGATTGGTTTGCCGGATACATCCAATATGCTAAAGAAAATGGTATTGTGACAGGATGTCATGGGGGGACTGATTTTTGCCCAAATGACTCAATTACCAAGGCAGAGGCTGCTAAGATTATTGTTGAGAGCTTGGATAAATGTCATGAACTATTCAATGCTTTTTTACAAGGTAGTGAACCTTCGCGCATTTTTTTAGATGTAACAAATCCATTCACATGGTACTATCCTTATATATATACTCTTACAGAATCGGATATAGTTGATGGATATGATGATGGCTCTTTCAAACCCCATGACTTTATGACAAGAGCCAAAATGGCGGAGATGATTTATACTGCGGTTTATGGGAGTAGTGAATGTGTTGGGAAAGAACCGCCTATACCAGAAGATGATTTCAATGCTATCAGTTTCGATCAAGCCAGTGGCACAGTTCAGATTTCTGTTACTGATCCAACTATTGATCTGACAACTCCTGGTACGAGTACACTTGATGGCCAAGCTATCCAAATCAATTGGACACCTGATAGCATTGCTTTTAATCTTTACGAGACGACTGGCAAAACTTTTGACACCTTTTGGCAACCCGTTAAATTAGAAATTCACGATGCCAAAGGACAAGCAATATACTCAGGTTGCTATCCATTCAAAGACGTTTGTGCTTATCGTTGGTATACCCGTTCAGTCCTGAAACTCTGGAAAGAAGCTATTATCCAAGGTTACAGCGATGGCAAATCGAGCATTTTCGGAACCAATAATTCTGCCCTCCGTGCTGAATTAGTCGTGGCGGTAGTACGTGCTTTGGAACAGGGTAATACACCTGAACCTTTGACAACTAGCCCATTTACCGATGTCAGTATAAACGACTGGTTTGCTCCTTATATGCAATATGCTAAAGACATGGGATTGATTGAAGGTTGTGATATTGATAAAACTCTATTTTGTCCAGGTGATTCTATTAACCGTGCTGCCGCTACAAAAATCATTGTTGCTGCTTTCCTGAACGATACCTTGGTTAACTTTGAAAAAGGTAAACAACCAAGCTCTCTCTTTCCAGATGTTACCGATCCGACTGAGTGGTTTTATCCCTATATTTATGCTGCCCAAGCAAAAAAGGTAGTACAGGGCTACCCGGATGGTTATTTCAAACCGACGCAAACCATGACTCGCGCCGAAATGGCAAAAGCCCTCTGCATTGCCGCTTTTGGCCCTGCTGAGTGCATCGATACGGGCCCAGAAAATCGCCCCATGATCTTTGCGATTACCCCTCTCACGGCAACCGTCAACGAACCCATCACGTTCACTCTCGAAGGCTTTAACCTCCCTATACCTGTCACTCTGGCTCTCCCCGATTGCGCTAATCTCACCCCTGTCAGTGGCGGTACGGCCGAAAAACAAGACTTCCAATGCACACCCACTCTCGCGGGACTGAAAAACGCGACGGTCAATGCCCCCGATGGCACCGTCTTGGTTGAGTTTGCTGTCGAGGTAGACGAAATCAGCACGCCACCCCCACCACCGTCTTGTACTCCTAGCGTGACTGCCGTTTCGCCATTAACCGCGGTATTGAATCAAACCCAAGTTTTTACCGTCAAAGGCTTATGTCTGCCTGAAACCACCGTTTTCTCTATTGCGGAATGCGATAACTTAGCCCGCTTAGACGGGGATGAACAGCAACAGCCATTCCGTTGTCTTCCCAACAGCAGCGGCGATAAACAAGGTGTCGTGAAAGATCAACCAGAAGGTACCGTATTACATGACTTTACCGTTAGCGTCACGGAGGACAGTACTCCCACTACCCCAACCCCCTTGGAAGGTGATGGCTTGATTCACGATAAATACAGGCCCGGTGATGCCACTAAGCTCTTCATCCTAAACGAGAAGATGACGACGACCTGCACTTTTAGCGATGTTGCTCCGTCTCCAGAGTTTGCCGAAGCCGTTAATGCCTTGTGTAGTGCCGGTATTTTGGTCGGTTATTGGGAAAACGATGAAAGGGTGTTTATTAAGTTGCACCCAGCGAAAGTGGACCCAAATAATCCGAGTCTTTCCCGTAAGGACCCGGCTAATTTGATGACAAAAGCCATTCTGGCTGAAATCCTCAAAGTCTTCCTCTTTGCCCTTGATTATGACTATTTCGGTGTCCGCCATGTCAACGATAGTGATTGGTATAAACTGTTTATAGATGAAGCCAAAAACAGAGGCCTTGAACTCCACGATTTGGCCTATAATAATCACGTCACTCGTGGACAGGCCATGACTTGGCTCGCGCAATTGTTTTATGACTATACCGATTCCGATCCCAGCGGTTTTCTGAAGACTCAAGGCATTACCACTGAGCGGCTAGACGATGTCCTGACTCGTTATGAATTAGCCGCCTTAACTTATAATGCCATTTTGGACACCGGTAAGACAGATGAAATCCATTTTGGCCTCTTTGACGCACCCGCACCGAAACTGCCCTCAAGCAACTTTGGTCAAAGCGTCGCCAACCAAGCCCTGGCAGCCGTAGGCCAAACCTATCCTTATGTCGATAGTCAATACACTTACAGTGCCCGATTCGTCCGAACCCAGTTTGAAAAACGGGTTCACTGGCCCGATGCGAAGAGTTTGTGCCAGCATTATGATGATTTAGGGGTGATGGCAACCAGCGAAACCCCACCTGCTGGCGCAGTGATTTGTTATCTGCCCGCTGAAACGAACTGGGATTATGGACATGTTGCGATAGCGATAGGGGATGGAACAGAAATCGGTGTCACCAGTTTG
>JAYQWI020000899.1:0-3787 GCA_035871815.2 Candidatus Parabeggiatoa communis | reverse complement strand
ATAGGAACCAACAAATTCAGCATTAGGAGTATTTGTTGCACCTTCCATAGAGAACACGATTTTCATCTTTGCACTGACACTTGGGTCACTTTGAGAAATGGCCACAACAGTGATCATGTTTTTTACAGAAGTTTTAGGCGTTGTCACGTTTAGCTCAAGTTTAGCTAATTGCAAGCCTTCAACAGTAATTGTGTCAGGTAGAGTGCCAAGCTGCCATTCTTCTGAATCATTCACAGTTAAAGTGTATGTGTCAGTGGTTGGACCACTGTTTAATACTCTAATATCAACCGGTATAGTGGTAGCAGGCGCACCTCTGATATTACTAGTCCCTGATATTGCTACTTCATAGAGTATCTTGCTGGGACGTTTTTCAATACTAGGGGCCTCTATTATGTCTTCTAACGTCACACCTTCGTCTAACAAGACAGTATCAGCGAAAATTTCTACTTTAACGCCAGCCTTTAATACGTTATCCGCAATACCTCTCAAATCGATAACACCACCTTCGCCAACAGCCAAAATGATATTCTCTTTAGCAGTGAGAGCACCAGGGCTAAGGTTATGTAACTCTAGTCTTGAGTTATCGCCACCAAAAATAACAATTTCCTTGCTGTCTTCAAAACGCATGTTCTCGCCTGACAATCTAATAAGCTCAGGTTCCCCAATTGCTCTTCCATTACCTCCGCCAGCTATAACACCTTGATTATCAAAAATGCCGCCTGAGGCTACGGTTGCTAGTATTGTTCCACCTGTTCCCGGAGTTGGAACATAAGAATAAGGAGGATCACAACTTGCTACTCGGGCATCACCACCATAACCAGAACTAATTCTACCTGTACTTGAATTTGTCAAGTTGTTAGTAGCAAAGACAGTGGCATTACCTCCGTTTCCGCCTTGAGCTTGTCCCCAATTGTAACCCCAATTGTCTAGGTAGTACCCTACAGAAGAGTCATTGCAATCTGCTCGTGCCTGGTGGGAATCACTGCCTATGCCACCATTATTACCTCTATCAGCAAATCCAGGAGAAGTTGTATAATTGACAGTTGATGAAGGAGGAGAAGGAACATAAATGATTGAACCTTCAGAACCAATTACGCCATGATTAGTAATGGTCTCCGCAAATACATCAACGTTTCCACCGTCTTGGGCTGTTGCATCAATAGTTGACGTATGTGGCATGTAATTATGGGTAATATCGTTTCCGCCACGACCTGCTTTGATTTTGCCAGCGTCTTCGTTAACGATAGAATAAGTGGCCCATACAGTAGTACTACTTCCGATAGTTGCACCGTGATTAGGAAGAGAACTTGATGTTGCATTATCCCCGTTTGCACCTAAAATTTCACCTTGATTATAGATATAATCAGCTTCAACAAATAAGTCTTGACCTAACGGACTTGTCAAAGTACCGCCAGCCTCAATGCAAAGTTTACCTTCATTAAAGTCAGCAATGTTAAAATTATTGTCAGTAACAGTATGCCCGTCTAAAATAACTACTGTATGACCCGGCAGTGGTGTTCCAGTCCAACCGCCACTGCCATTTGAGGTAATATCGGGTGAATCGCAAATAGTACAGGCTCCCGGTGGTACTGCAAACCCATTTGTAGGATTAGTGCTACTTGAACCACCAGACACGGCATCACTTCCTAAACCAAAGTTAGCGAAAGTTTCCCATATCAAACAAACATCTTCGCCGCTGGGGTTATCTGTAGCAGCTTGAATGATTCCGTCACGAGCATCAGTAAAGGTCGGACTACAGGCTGTATTTTTCAAGCCTTCTGTGAAGTAAAGCAACATACGTTGATTGCCACTACCACCTGTAGCGTTGTACAAATCAGGATCAAAGCCATGTTCGTCTACAAGGGCCCAATAAACTTCCCAAATTGCTTGTGCCCATACAGAACCTACGCCATGAGGAGCACCTAGTCCATTAATACTTTCATAGGTGTAGTTGTTGATACCAGAGTCTGTACTATAGCGCTGTGGTCGAATACCTGCACCTGTGGTTGGCTGCCCCAGAACATAGGTACCAATTCCTCGAGGATCAGCACCTGTATCGCCTACTTCATGGGTATAAACAAGTGCCAACCAGTCACTGATTCCTTCTCCTGGTTGCTGACTGTTTGTCAGACAACTAACGTTGTTAGGCCCACCTACTAGACGATTGGAAATACCATGACCATATTCGTGAAGGATTATACCATTCGCAAAGTCCCCATCTCTTTGTGGCGTGGTTATATTCCAAAGATACATTTGCATGCGTGGACGAGAACCATCAGGTGGAGTATAAAAGTTGGCATTATTCATTCCACCACCATCTTGTGCTTCTGCTCGAACATAATCATTACCAGTACCTCCAGCACTATAGGTATTTTTCTGAAAATTTCCAGCTGGAGAAACAAAACCATACTGGAACATTACATCGTGAATGATGTTATTCCAGTAGAAAAGGTTAGCAATTGCAGCGGATGTATAAGTGTGAGGCTGTTGATTCAAGTCTAGATTAAAAAGACAGTCAGTACCAGAACTACAATTTGGCTCTGTTGATGGAGGTAAGTTATTTCCATCAATATCATCATACGCATGAACATTGTTTCCACGCATGACAGTGTACTCAGCACCTGGAACTCCATTGGTATCGTGCCAACCGTAAGGGGAAGCAGAAATCGATGCCGGGGAAGGCACTACTACTCGTGCATCATTTGGAGGAAAAGGTGTAGTATGGTTAGGGCTTTCCACAGGAAATGGATATACCCCATAGCTTGCATCATCTACCCAGTCAAACCGGGTTAATACCTCACCACCTACACCACCTATGGTTATATCGTATGCATGCTGACCATCGAGAGTAACGATCTGAAAATTCCATACTAAGCGAACATCACCAAGCTGGACAGGAAGCAGCATTAAACCTGCTTTGATTGGTTCTTGAGAAATACCTGTATTTTCTACCGATGTCTCTTGTCTTATTCCTTGGGACGGCCCTTCTTCTGGAGGTGTATTCATGTTCACTCCCAGATGAAGCATCGCTTTCACTACGGCATCTCCTGCACTCAAGGTTGGCTGTAAGGTATTTAATCCAGAAGATATACTTGGCATAAAGCCATTGTTAACACTGATAATACGACCATCGCGGTTCACATTGACGTTGAGTTGGGCATTATACAATGGAATCTGCTGGTAAGTTTGTCGCCAGTATAGATGAGTTGCACCAGTTGCTTCACTGTATACCGAATCAGTCAACTCCATATTATCAATGTCTGCTTCGCTTAAACCTAGTAAATCAAGATTAGCCTTTAAATAGTTAATGGCAATTGTCTGATGATTACCACTACTTGAATCACTAAGATACTCACTCATGTTGTAGATTGAACGCAACGCTCCGGTAGTCCTTTCATACGTTACTGCGAGGTTGGCAGATTGACCCCGTAATCCCTGTTCTGCAAGGAGTTGATTTGAGTTTGGGGCAAAGGAAATTCCTTCTGTCAACTCAGTTCTTGCATCAAAATTTTGGTGAAGTTCTGTTTCAGTATCAACCACTATCTGCACCGTCTTTGAATCTACTCCACCTTGACTATCTGTAACTGTCATAGTCACAGAGTAATCACCCGGCGATTCATAGATGTGCGTAGCCACTTGCGTATCTGCTATATTTCCATCACCAAAACCCCACTGAATAGAGTGAGTGTCATTAGTGTCAGCATCGTCATAACTACCTTTGAAAATAGCAGCACTACCTACTTTTGTAGATAAAGAGTTAATTTCTATGCTCACAGATGGCGGTGTA
>JAYQWI020000898.1:0-6854 GCA_035871815.2 Candidatus Parabeggiatoa communis | reverse complement strand
GACAGATCAACTTGATGCTTTAATGCATATTCACAAAAACCGGTTAGCACGATGCGTAAAAAATCACCTGTTGAGAGATTTAATCCGGCTTGATCAAAATGCAAAGTGATATCAGGCGCTATGTCAGTTTCTTTAAACGCTTTCATCATCAAGCTGCTTTTACCACACCCTATTTGACCACCCAGTAATAAGGGATATTCACCTGTTTTAAGCCACGCCGTTAATTGCTGCAATTGTTCTTCATGGCAAGAGATAAATAAGTGGTCTAATTCCCAGTCTGATTGTAGATGAATACCTTCATCCAGATTGATCCCAGAAAGATTTCTTTTCATTCAAATCACCTCCTACCTTGTTTACGCATATTCTCAACGGCCTTGATAAAATCGGGTTTTTCTGCTTTTTGGCTCCATTCTGACCAAAAATCAATGGTTGCACTCAAAGGTTTTTCTTCAGGGGGATTGATTTTAATTCGACTGGGCAGTAAAACCGCATCGCCAACGACAAGCCCCTCGCCAATATCCATAATGGGCAACATTTCTAAAAGGCTTTCCAAGGTTTCTGGTAAGAGTTTACGCACTGTATTTTGATCCTCAGCATTAGTCAATCGGAGTGCTATCACATTGTTACACTGACTTAAAATAGTCGGGCTAATATCAGAGGGCCTTTGACTAATCACGAGTAGAGCAACACCATATTTACGCCCTTCCTTCGCAATTTTTTCAAAGGCTTCAATGGCCCTTTTTTCAACCGGATTTTGTTCGTCTTTTTTGGGTAAGTAAAGATGGGCTTCATCGCAAACTAGGGCTAATGGACGGCGTTTGTCATGCGGTGTCCAAAACTGAATTTGATAGATGATTCTCGCCACAATCCCGACAATAATGGGCAGAATATCGGCGGGGACTTCTGAGAAATCAATGATTTTAATTTTTTCCCCTTTTTTAGAATAATCCATGAGTTTTGCGGCTAAATTGGCCATTGCGTCATATTCATGTTCTGAGGCGGGCGCATTAAACAGAAAACCATACCTTTTATCACTTAGTTTACTATTAAGACGAGTTAAAAGACGGCTGAATTGTCCGAAAAAATGCCCTTGTTTGAGTCCTCTTGCCCCAGAAATCATTTCCTCATTAAGAGTACGTAGTTTTTCAATCACATTTTTGAGAGAAAAGGGGACTGGACTGTCTAGTGTAAACGCATTCAAGACTTCATCTTTATCTGCCTTCCTGAGTGTACTCTTTTTTTCTGCTATTACCGCATCTTGAAAAACCATGACTTGATTATGAGCACTAAATTCGCTTCTATCGATAAACATCGCCTGCATCTCTTCCGCATTCAATAACCAGTAGGGTAAATACAATAACCCTTTAGAATTTGAACGGCCGAGTTCGTCTGGTCCCGGAATACGCCAATGTTTGGCATAGCTCAGTTCTCTGTATTCGCCATGTAGATCAAAGACAACCAAATTGGCAGAAGGCAGTTTTGCGGCGCTTTCAAGAATAGAGGCGACAGCCCACGATTTACCTGAACCCGTACTCCCTAAAATGGCCGCGTGACGCTGAAAGAATTTATTCCCATCTAAATAAGCCGTCGCGGATTCGTCAATCGTGTATTGGCCCAATTCCAGTGAGTAGGCTTGATCGCCTTGATTCGATAGAATCTTCATAAAGGCTTCTAATTGGGCATCCCGTAAAACATAGCACTTGGAATCAATTTCAGGAACATGTTGTATGGAACGGGAAAACAAATATTGATTATCATAAGCATTCCAACTGACTGTGCCAACCAAGGTTAAACGAACACGATTAAGGATTTGCTTTCCTAAATCAGGCTCCAATTCTTCATAGGTTTCATCTTCATTTTCAGCAAGGGGTACTGAAATTGATTTTTTGATAACCTTGTCAATATTGCCAATGAGCCAGGAATGACTTGCACCAGACAGAGCAATCATCACTAATTGACTGACTTTTGCTTTTCTGAGGTATTTGTCATCATTAACAGATAGCGCAATTTTTCGAGTATCTACTTCATGAACCTGGCCGAGTAAATACGCTTCATCTTTAAAGTCAAAAATAGGCTTCATCATGCCCCCAATATTTCACGGGTGAAATGTTCAATTTTCCAAATTTCCTTATCTTTAAGATATAATTCATTTTCATACTGCTTATTATAAATTCTTGTACTATTATTATCTTGATGTTTACAAACAAGCCACAAATTATCAGATTCATTTAAAAACATCTCAATGCTTTCATTACTGTCACGATTAATAATGAGTCCAGGGTTTTTTTGATGTTTTAATTTTGCTTTTAACGTCTGATTAAGTTGTGAATCGTTGAATCCAAAACCCAGAAAAAGAAATGAACTATGATCTTTAACGGCATTATCAAAAGTCACCAACAACTCTCTATTTTGATATAACCATTCCACTTTAGAAGTGCCTGTCTGCATCATTCTCTCAACGCCAGTAGGCACAGTGTTTATCCATGCATTGTTTTCAACAACCTGATCATTTAACTTGAATGTATTTAATGAACCATGCACTTTGTACAGTCGTATATGTTTTTTGAATTTTCTGACTTTTCCTATTTTACGTCCTTTTGAAACCGTTTCTATATAAGTTACGGCTCTCTCGCATTGTGTCCAGTCAAGCTGGCGGCAAATTCCGCCAATAAACCCAGTCAGGTAAGGTATATTGGCCTGTTCAAAAGCATATTCTGCCAGTAAATCATAATTAGGTGTCGCGACATGGAGTTTTCTATCAGTTTCAGGGAGTCCATTAACCAATCGTTTAAAAAGTGCAATAGCGGGCCATTCAACTTCAGCCTTTAAAATCTTTATGGCATAGTGTTGTTCGATTTGAATAAGAAAGGCCGCCGTTTTGTTTGTAATCAATTGAATGAGTTCAGAATCATTGATGGCATCCATCGCTTTTTCAAAATCATTACTCGACTGTAAAAACGTCACAACTTCATCCCATTCTTTCTTTTGACTCTCAGTCAGAGATTGCTTTTGGATTTCAGTAAATAGATGTTCTTTTAAAGCGGCCATGCCAAAACGAGCATCAATGGCACAGGAAGTTCCTGTCCCAAAAAGCACCATTGGTTTTTCGTTGAAAAATGCCTGAAGTTTGGAATACGCTATTTTCTTTGTCAGTCTTTGAGTCATCTTTGTGATCATCCGCGCCGGGTATATATAATAACTATAAAGTATAATACATTAATGAAATAAACGGATAAAATCCGCAATGAAAACAATCGTCGATTGAATATTATCTCATAAAAATAAGTGGCATTATTGTTATTATGTTGTTTATTTTCATAATATTTACGGTTTAAAGCCTTTTTGATAATAACGACAAGGATTGTTTTTAAGTTATCAGTTATCAAAAACGGTTTTCAACAACACAGATTGATTAATTAAATCAGTGCAACCGAAGGTTCGCAAGGCTAAATCAGGCCATAATCTGTCAAATCGGCGTTCTATCTCTTTTTGATTATAATAGAATGCTGAAATTTCTGGGCAACCACAAGAGATTGCCCCCTATGGACTGATTAAATATTGTAGTAAGAATATGCGCCCAATTCAATTGACTTTAGAAGGCTTTACGAGTTTTAGAAAGCGTCAAACGCTTGATTTTACTGATCTTGATCTGTTTGCGATTACAGGGGATACGGGGGCGGGTAAATCGTCTTTGTTGGATGCGATGACTTTTGCGCTTTATGGCAAGGTGGCGCGTTTGGGTAAAGACAGTGGTACCGAGTTAGTCAGTCAAGGGGCGATGGCTTTAAAAGTCGTATTTCAGTTCGCTGTGCGACAGATGGTTTATCGCATCACTCGGAGTTGGGAATCTGGGAGTAAAAGAGCTAAGACGCTTTTTTTATTAGAGCGATTTCATGAGGGGAAGTGGGTGCGATGTGCTCGCACTGAAAAAATAGAGCAAATTCTTAGGATGGATTTTAATGCGTTTATTCGCGTTGTTTTGCTACCTCAAGGGCAGTTTGATGAGTTTCTTAAACGCGATCCTAAAAAACGTCGGGAATTGTTGCGCCAATTGGCGGGTTTGGATATCTTTGAACGGATGCGTCAAGAGGCGTTTCAGCGGGCTAAGCAATATAAAAGTGAACGTTTGGCGATAGAACGCTTCTTGAAGACGATTGAGGTGCCTACTTCTGAGGAAGTGCTTGAAAAACAAGGCCAATTAGTTAAGCTGGGACAAAAGCTGTCTGGTTTGGATAAGCAAGCGATTTTGGCTCAAAAACAATTGGATGATGAGGAAAGGTTGTTGGATTTGATTAAGCGTTTATCCGAATTGCAGGGGCAATTGGCGCTGCTTGATGAGAAAAAGGAGGCGATAGCACAATTGGAAAAACAGTTGCGGCAAGCGCAACAAGCGGATCGTTTGGCGGGGGAATGGGCTTTGGTGCAAGCGGCTAGGCGGCAAGATGAAGCGGCATTGGAAGAGGTTGAGTTTGCTGAGGCGCAGGTTGAGGAGGCTTTAGCGGTTTTGCAAGAGAAAAGAGCGACGTTGATGGATTATGTGGGGCAGCAGTTGAAGGTGGCGGAAGTGAGAACCCAAGCGGTTTATCATTGGGTGATTGCGGCCGATCTGCGTTTGGTTGAAACCACTCCAAATGAAACGCGCTTAGCACAGTTGAAGCGGATTGCAACGCCGTTGATTCATTGGCAAGAAAAAAGCCTGTTCGTGCTGGCGGCGCGTGAAAAGTGGCAAGAGGCGAGTGAGGCTTTAGAAGGGGCTCTGGCGGATCACGACGTTGCGGTTTTGGCAGTGGATAAGGCGTTGGCTGATTTGCAAGCGGCACGGGCTTTTAATGAGACGCTTCAACAACAAAACCAGGCTGCGGCTTTAAGGGCTTTATTGCATACGGGTGATGAGTGTCCGGTTTGTGGGGGCCGATATCCAAAAGCGCATGAATTGCCTTCGTTACCTGAATTGGCTTTTAGGGAGATTGAACCTTTAGAAACGAGTTACCGTGAGGCCGAAGAGGCCCTTCAAATCGCTTTGACGGCTAAAACGAAGGCGGAAACGACGCTGGAAAATCTGCAAGATTTACCGGATAAAGAGGCTGAATTGGCTGATTTACACCAACAGATCAGTGAGGTGTTGGCAACGGATGACTGGGCAGCGGCGGATTTAGAGCAGGAATATGAGGCCTTACAAGAGCAAGCTGATTCTTACTATGAGGCTTTGCAAGAAAAGGAACAGGCCGATAATGCGCTTGATAAAGCGGAAATGGCTCAGCGGTTTGCGAGGGAAGCGTTTGAAGAAACACGGGATCAATATGAAGACAGTGCAGAAGAGCAGGATCGTCAACAGCATCAACTTCAAGAGGCCGAAATGGCACTGGATCGAGAAACCGATGGCTTGTCTTATGAGCATTTGTCTGAAACGCTTGAACACTATGAAGAGGATTTAGCGAGGCGCATCAATCAAGCGAATCGCGCCTATCAAACGGCCCATGATGATCTGATTGAGGCGGAAACGGGGAATAAGCAGGCGAGGCGAGAGGTTGAATCGGCCTTAGATGAAAAAGAACAACGCGATGAGACTTGGCAATCGACTTTGCATATTTTGGGCTTTAATGAAGATAACATGTTGAATTATAACGCTTTACCGGAACAACAAGCGACTTGGGAAAGCGAGATACGTGATTATAGCGATCATCACATCGCGTTAGAAACTGAGATGACCAGTCTAAGGGGTTTTTGTGGTGTTCAAACAACGAATGAAGCGCAAATTGAGCAACGTCGTGAAGCGAAGGCGATAGCGATTAAAGAACTTCAAGCGGCGTATCAACAGAAAATGGATTTATCGTCATGGCTTCAAATAGCGAAAGAGCGGCAAAAGCAAGCTAAAACTCAAAAAGAAGAGACGATAACGCTGGATGAACAAGCGCAAATTTATCATATTCTGGCGCAAAAACTACAGTCTGATGAATTTCAATCTTATTTGTTGGAACAGTTTGAAAGGGAATTAGTGGCGCGTGCTACGGTATTACTGCATGATTTAACGGATGCGCGTTATGCGCTTGAGATTCAAGAGGGGCATTATTGGGTAACTGATCATTGGAATGGCGGTGAAAGCCGACGAGTGCGTACTCTTTCCGGTGGCGAAACTTTCGCCACTTCTCTTGCGATGGCGTTAGCCTTGTCGGAAAAATTGGCGAAGGGTACAGAATTGGGTAGTTTATTTTTAGATGAGGGTTTTGATACGCTTGACGCGGCAACATTAGACAGTGTGACGCTGATGCTAGAATCGCTACGACAACAAGATCGGTTGATTGGTATTATTACCCATATTCCAGCTTTAGCGGATCGGCTACCGGCACAGGTTAATGTGTCGAAATCGCTTGAAGGTTCGCGCTTGGTGATAGAACGCTGAGTTTGCTGAGTTTGCAAACTAAAGTTTGCACTCCAATCTAACACACACTATATTAATTAATTGGACGCATTTCTAAAAAAATAGTCATTATCAATTTGCGAGGCCTGGAGCGAGGCCTTTCGTTCCAAATTGATTTTGCGAGGCCTGGAGCGAGGCCTTTCGTTCCAAATTTATTTTACGAGGCCTGGAGCGAGGCCTTTCGTTCCAAATTTATTTTGCGAGGCTTGGAGTGCAAAATTTATTTTGCGAAGACTTGATTGAAGTGTACTCCGCCAAAGTACTCAACCGAAATTGATAATGACCTTTTTTTTTTGGGAATGCACCGCTATTATTTATTGTAATCAATTCTAATCATTCTAAGGAGTCAATCATTTTGAAACTAGAAACAATTGCAATCCACAGTGGTTATTCGCCTGACCCAACCACTAAAGCCGTGGCCGTGCCCATTTATCAA
>JAYQWI020000897.1:0-4208 GCA_035871815.2 Candidatus Parabeggiatoa communis | reverse complement strand
AAAACTGGAACAATCAACTAGACTCCAATTTTTATCGGTTCTGTTAAGTAATAATTGCCAAGCCAGTTCATCTAGTGATTTATCAAGATGTATCACCTGAATATGTGAAGTTGATTTAATACTGCTAATAAATTCAAGACTGGTTGAACGAGAAATATTTAATCGACTTATGCACAAAGCAACTAATTCAGTGATGACATAATTGGTTGTGATGAATTGCCCATGTTGCTGTTTGACTTCAAAATAAATTTGCGTCGCTAATTGATGAAACGGTTGATGTTTATCTATTAAACAACCCCAACCGGCTGTATCAACAAAAATGTCTGACTTCTTTATTTCTGACATTTTTATTTCCCCTGTGAATGGAATGCTTCTTGCCCAAGATACCGATCATGTTTTTCAATCCAATCTGGATTCTCACTGTACGCGATGCCTATGAATTTTTCTATGGGATCAATTTCAGAAGGTGCCGATTCTGGTTTCTGAAAGTGCCCCAGAGAATGAGTTTCTGGCTCATTATTTAAGTCGATTGTTTGAACAATACGCGCTAAAACTTGATTGAGCAGGGATTGTAATAAATCCTCGGTGTTAACACTCAATTGTGCGGCTTTTCGTTGTAAAGCTGAGGTTTGTTGTTGAGATAATTCGATAGCATATTGCAAAATATTCTCCTTATCAATAAATGTAGGGTGGGTAACGTTGTTGCCCACCTTAAGCTTAGACTACAGTTTGTGCTGGATTGAGGAAATTTCCAAACCATTTTTTCCACCAGCTTATTTTGGGTTTTTGTACTATCCCCCCTAATGGACGAACTAATATCAAGGAAATATTATCGTTGCCTCCTTTTTCATTGGCGGCTTCTATCAAAAATTGTCCTGCTTGTTCTAGCGTTTTAGCATTGCTGATAATGGTTTGTATTTCTTTATCTTCAAGCATGTCACTTAATCCATCAGAACATAATAAGTAAATGTCTTCCGCTAATACGCTCGATTCTTGAATTTCAACATTCACTTTTTCAGCAACGCCGAGGGCTCTCGTCACTAAGTTTTTATTAGGCGAATTGCGGGCTTGAACAGGGGTATAAAAACCACAGTCAATCAATTCTTGTCGTACTGAATGATCTTTAGTGAGTGGGCAAAATTGCTTTCCGCGGAGCCGATACAAACGCGAATCACCAACATGGGCAATGCTGAGCAAGTTATTATGGAACCACGCCGCGACTACCGTTGTGCCCATGCCTCTGTATTGATTTTGTTCTTCTGCCTTTTCATAAATCACTTGATTCGCTTTCAGTACAGCTTGTTCAAGTAATACCGTCGAAGAATGATAACGTTGGTTAGTACGAAGCTTGACAGAGTTTAAACTTGTGATAGGCGTATGCAGGTGTTCTATAACCGTTTTAACGGCAGTTTCGCTGGCCACTTCTCCTGCTTGATACCCGCCCATGCCGTCGGCCAGTACGACTAACCCCAAAGCGTGATCTCCCCCAACATAGTCTTCGTTATGTTCTCGAACTTGCCCGGTATCGGTGCAGCAAAGCATTTCTATGCACATACTAGACATCCTCAAGCTTGTCCACAGTCACGTAGCGCACTGGCAAATTCAGCACCGCTTTGATAACGATTCTCTGGCTCTTTTTCTAAAGCCGTATCTACCCGCTTCTTAAGACAAGGCGGTACATCAGTTCGTATACTGAGCATATCCAAATGTGGTTCATTGGCAATCTTGAACATTAAGGTTGCTAGAGACTCTCCCTCAAAAGGTAATTTGCCGGTTAAAAGTTGATATAACATCACGCCCAAGGAAAATAAATCTGTGCGTCCATCTAAAGCTTTGCCGGCTAAGTTTTCTGGCGACATATACGAAGGGGTGCCATAGATAGCACCGGTTTTGGTTCTATTGGAATCTGTGATACGGGCAATACCAAAGTCAGTAATTTTAATTTGATTCGTCGCTGGATTATACATGATATTAGCCGGCTTGATGTCACGATGCACTATACCTTGACTATGGGCATAATCTAAAGCTTCCGCGACATGAATAATGATATCAATGACAGTGGAAATGGGTAATAAATTATTGGGCTGCGTGTAAGGCACTAAATGACCCCCTTTAAAAAATTCCATAGAAATATAGGCTAAATCATGTTCTTCTCCAGCGTCATAAATTGAAACAATATGCGGATGCCTTAATCTGCCAGCCGCCGCTGCTTCCCGAAAAAACCGTATGGTTGCTTCTTGCAATTGTTCCGCTTCAAAGTCTTCTGATAAAGGCAGTGTTTTAATCGCTACTAAGCGATTGAGTTTTGAATCTCTGCCCAAATACACCACGCCCATCGCGCCTTTACCCAAAGGTTTTTCTATCTGATAACGGCCTAAGACGGGTTTTTCATGAAGATCTACGAGCCAGTCACTGAAATGATTTCTCGGTAATCTCGGTTTCCGCAAGCGATATAGCCTTTCCTGCCGCTGTTGTACATCCCGAAACTGATCATTATGGCTGATGATATAGCGGTATACTGCACCCGCACGTCGAAATTGTCTTTTGCGTTCATAATCAAGTGCCAAATTATAAAACAAACCTAAAATGGCTTCATCGGGTGGGCACAGGTGAAATTTTTCAAACGCTAAATCTAAATGCCCTTGCCCTTGAAAGGCTAATCCCAGTAAACGATTGCTTTCCACGGCATCGGGATGCAAGCGAAAGGCATCTTGATAAGCGACTAGCCCACGTTTAATTTCTAAACCAAGATGTCCACAAGGGACTAATAATAAAATAGGCATCAAGTGTACCAGCCAACCTTGATTAAGCAAACTAAAATAAAGTAAAGCTAAGGCTATCAACAATCCAACACTCACCATCACGGCATGTCGCCGTTTCAAAGTGGGCAATAAAAACCCCAGATAAGCGACTACCAGGATAAACGCGCTGGTTTGTAATCCAAGTGCCCAATTGGGCACTCTAAAAAAATCTTGATTCAGCAAGCTGGTCAACGTATGGGCTAAAACGAACACTGAGGGCATATCACCCAGCGGTGTTGAATGGAACACCGTCTCATGAGGCGCGGTTACACCGATTAATACAATTTTATCTTGATATTGATTGGCCGGCACTCGCCCTAATAACACATCAACGTATGAATCAACTCTCAATGAGGACTGTTCAGTATCTTGATAAAAAAAAGGCCGCAGAGACAAGGCAGCATCCGTATTGATCTGTAATTCACCTAAGCTAACCCCCTTAGTCAATCTGACCTCAATGTTATCCGCATTATAGCCAAGACTTTTAGCGGCCAATAACAGGGGAAGTGAAGGAAAATAGGCCTGTTGATATTTGACAACCAGAGGGAGACGGCGAGCATCAAAATAGAGCGGTTCAAGATTAAAATGACCTATTCCTGACACACTGCTACCTAAAATCGGAAGCGGAGGCATAGCATTTACCCCTAACGGCGGCTGCGCTATTTTACCCTTTTTATCAAAAGGCGCTCTGATAACCTTAATAGCCTGTTTTTGCACATAATTTGGCAAAGTAGGGCTCAAACGCGCTTCACCTTCAAACATAAATGGCATACCTAACACCACCTGATCGGCCTGTTTAAAACTATTAGCCAGTCTGAGATCACTATCCAAATCAACACGGGCCGCTTGTAATTTATCCTGAAGTGTTGTTAAAGTGTCAGGCAATTCGCTCAATAAAACAGAATTGTTATAAAATTTATCCAGTTTTTTAATATATTTTTTATCTTTAGTATATCGTGTTCTGACTCGACTGACCTTATCTATTAAAGTATCCAATTGCGCCAACTGCTCATGTAAGACATTTAATGATTTAGAATGGGTATAAAATGTTGTCAATTCGTCAAAATAAAGCAGCCCAGGGTCTTTTTGTGCTTGAGCCAATCCCAAGCTTGTCCCAATCACTTGACTATAAGGGGCTAATAAATCAATCATTTGCGCCAAAATAGATCGTGACCAAGGCCAGTCACCGAGTTGAGCTAAGCTCTTTTCATCAATGGCCACCACAGCGATTTTATCATTGGCTTGACGGCTCATTTGTCGGATACTCCAATCATAAGCCATCCGCTCTAACGGCTGTAACCAGCTATAAGTGCCAATAATTAGAATAATACCGACAATCAAACCAATAAGCCAATCACTGCTCCAAATTTTTTCTGATATAGTGAACATCATGGACTATTATTAATT
>JAYQWI020000896.1:0-2427 GCA_035871815.2 Candidatus Parabeggiatoa communis | reverse complement strand
AAGAAATCGGTAAGTACAGTGGTAAAATTAATGAACAATTCACAGTAAAAGGCGCTTCTATCCGGGTGGATTTTTACTCAGATGGACGTACCACCGATAAAGGTTTTATAGTCAATATTTCTCATCGCTTACCGGCGATGGTGTTTAAGGATATCAAAGAGAAATTATTGGCAGCCAGTCACCTGTTTTTAAAGCTTGGCACAGAAAAAGCCTATGCGAAAATCAGCAAAAATGTACAGTCTTTAAAAGACTTACAAGCTAAAATGAAACAAATACCTGAAACGGATGCTTTCAGTGATCAAGTGGCGGCTGAATTAATTGTTATCGCAAAAACCTACAAGGAAGTTGCTGCGATGAACTTATGGGTTATGAAGGCACATCAAGCACAATTTGAAATCCTCAAGGGATTGAAACAGGAAACGCAATATCAGATTGACAAAATTGATAATAAGAAACAAACCTATGAAGCTTTGCTTTTGCAAACCGAAACGCTGTTGAAAAACACTGATAATTATATTGAAAAACAGAAAATGCAGCTTTCCCTCACGGGTTATAAAAACATTATACCCAGCCTCAATCTCCAAAAAGCGAGTTGGAATAAATTGGCTCAGCTTCAAGAAACGCTTGAACCTAAACTTGAGCTTCATTCAAACAATATTGAGCTATTTTTGCATACATTGGAGATTTATGGGGAAATTTATCAGGAATTTGCCCAAGCTGCTTCGATGCGTCAAAAGAATGATGTCTTAACCTTGAATAAGATTATGAAATTATCTCCTCAATTACATCAAATCATTGCAGAAATCATTAACAGTGAAAAATACCTCAGATTGTGGATAGAAACAATTGAACAGACTGAACTTTAAAACCTTATAGCCTGTTTGGATCATCCGGTAAGTCGTTATTAATTATGAAAGCGTATGAAATACGCTTTAATGTTGTCATCAGTTCTTATGCGCGGTTATAAATGATGCTTTGTTGAATTGAAAAGCGTATTGAAATTGAATTGGAAAGTAAGTGATTGAGGCAAAAGCCATGAATCAAAAAAAACATTTTTACTTTTTTGGCGTTTTCTGCGTTATTTTTTTTGTGAGTTTTGTTTTATCTTGGTTGATAACGCCACATTATCAAGTTGTTCCAGAACAAGCCGCGGGCAAAACGTCTTCTGAGGCGGCTGTTCCAGAATCTTCAGCTGAAACGCTTCCGACACAGGCCGTTCCAGAATTGCCAACGACTGTCGCCCCCATTCCAGAAATAACAAAGGTGAGTAGGGATACGATAAGCCCTATTCAAGAACCTCCAAAGACAAGCTCAGAAAACACTAAAAAGGTTCAACCGCTTTCGCCTGTGGCTGCGGCTATCTCGAATAATCTGAAACAGGAGGTGCCACGAATCACGCCCTCAGACAAAATGGCGCAACCAGAACCGCGAGGAACCATCAGTATCCCTAGGCCGATTAAACCCCTTTATCCACTACCAGACATGGCTTTGCTTATTGAACCGGTTGATCCAGCCAGCACGACTTTCCAAAAAGGTGTTCAACAACCCGTCCCGGCAAGCAAAGAGATTACGCTTCCTAACTTAAAATTATTCCAATTAAATCAATTAAATGATAGTCTTTTGCTTTCCCAACACCCTCAAGAGGAAGAACAGCCGTTTGATCTGAATCAAGCGTTATTGGAGTTGAGAGAAGAAAAAGAAAGAATAGATATATCGTTAATGACTCCCCAAAGTGTTCTACAACAACCTAGACTACGATTAGACGATCATCTACAGTGGCAGTTTGATTGGGACAGCGCATTGCGAAAACAAGAGGGCATCAAAATATATTCTACGCATTCAAGTCCAGAATCCTCTCAACAATCAAAAAAACTATGGTCTGAACTGAACAAAGATTTATCTGATTTGCAAGAACAAGGTGCAAAAAAGATTATGGCAGTCATGGAAGAAAACTCACCACGGTTGATTGTGCCAAAACAAAAATTTCCGATGAGAATCAGTTCCAGAGATGACGAAAACCATAAAGAACAGAAAAAAATGGGCTTAGGCTTATTACTGCTAAAGCCCCCGTCGATTAAAACAGAGCATGTGGAGATGGGGTGGGCTAAAGTGGGTTATCAAATGCTTTATTTAGAACAACAACTCGAAAATTTCACGATTTCACTGAGGGAACCTTCTAATTGAGATGGTGTTTTTGTAGGTGGGCAAGCAGGTGATTTTTCCCTCACTCGCTTGTTCCTATTCTTCTAATGTGTTCTATCATTCAATAACGCATTTTATCTCCTGTTTTGACGTTTTGTCACATCCTGTTTTGTCATTTTTCGTCAATATCGTTAAGCTATGCACTTCTTTATCAATTCACTTAGAGGTTTTTATGACAATTAAACGCTCACTTTTTATGAGTCTCCTTATCATGGCTTTGTTTAG
>JAYQWI020000895.1:0-3139 GCA_035871815.2 Candidatus Parabeggiatoa communis | reverse complement strand
AAACAGGGCTACAAGAAAGGCAAATGCCCACCTAATGGCGTTACTTGCTGGTATGGCTTCCGATTGAATAATTTGGCTTGCCCAGCCAGCCCAAGCAGTTTAGAAGACTTGCAAAGTTATTTGTCGGCTTTGAGTAAAAATATAGCAGTTGGAATGGAATATTCTAATGCAGAATTGTTGAGTTTGGTGAATACTGCTACACAGAAGGCTATGGCTATTCAATAAAGCATTTTGGACTACAAAATTTATTTTGTACGAGTTAATATCCAAGATAAATCTTGGAGTCCAAGTATCATAATTGTCAATATTTTTCCTTAACTTAATGGTCAAGTTGCATTGGATTTTCAGAATGCTAATCTGCTGTACTAATGGAATGAGTAATCGTGTAGTATAACCACCCACCAAAAATAAATATCATACTGATGTTTAAGATGATTGGCCAAATCTGGCGATGCGCTAATTCAAAATATTCAAACATATTATCGCCGATGTAAAAGAGACTGATAATGCGAATTATGTTGATGAATTGGATGATTAAAAAACCAGCTAAAATTCCCCATAGTTTGTGTTTCCAATTGCTCTCAAAGGCGACAATGGCAGCGAGTAGCAACCAAGAAGCAGTCAGCCCGGAACATTCTTTCGCAACTTCCAACCCAAAATGACTGCCTTCATGCTGAATAATTATCCCACTAATAATTAAATTGTTATCAAATAGTTGGATAAAAAATCCGCTAATTTTGGCTAGTATCAGACAGAATAAGTTGATTGCGGGTAGGAGGACTTGCCATTCAAGCAGGGCAAATCCGATAATTGCAAGTATAGAAAAAATGGTTAGAAATTTTATCATAAGATTTCTCTTCTCTACGCTGGAAAGGGCAGACACGTAGGTCTGCCCCTACAAAAACTACATATTTAAAGCCATTAAGAGGGCGAACATAAATGTTCGCCCTCTTAATGGCAGTGAAGCGGAGGTTGGGAACGAGGGGAGAAAGGAAGGACTTTATTCGTTCTTGTTGCGTTGGTTACGTTTGCGCCGCAAAGTTGTGAATGCCCCTATCCCGCCGAGAATTAAGAGGAATGAAGAGAGGGGCGCAAAGGGAACGAGGTAGATGGAAGCTGTGGTTACTACGGCAGGGGCTGGCGGAGGCGGAGGCGGAGGCGGAGTTGGGGTGTGGGCAGCACTTACGAGAACGCTCCCAAGAGTGACGGTGCATTTAAAGTAGGTTCCGTCGTCGGCTTTGGCGTAGATGGTATCGCCGTTTCCGAGGGGGAGGTTAAGGCTAGCATCGTCGGAGCCCAACCCACATGAGGTATCGGAGATGCTGGCGCAGATAAAAGCGGCGTTGTTCCAGTTAGACTCCCTGGTGCCGTCGGCAAGACCGGTAGCGATAAGCCAGGACCCAACACGGACGGTGTTGGCGCCATCGCAGGAGCAGACTCGGACGTTTTGAGTCGCAACGGTGGAGCCGATGTCGGGGCAGGCACCGTGTACGGCATGGATTAGACAAATGGACCCCACACCAAATCCCCAAATTAGCCAACGTCTCCAATACTGTTCAATGCGCTTTTTAGACGCACCCTGCTCATTAAGCCGGGTTATTTTCTTATCTCGCCGTGACAGCGCGGCATCAGACACCGTCAACCTTTTATTATTAGGCCATAAGCCCTTAAAATACGTGGTAAAACTCATAAAGCTCTCCTTTGTTGCGTATTTAACTTACATCGCAGATGGTGATGTTGGGTTCCCCCACTGGCGCGAGTGGCCCATGAATATTTTTCAATTTGATATTTTACATGATATTAAATAAATTATCACCATTTTTTTGCTTGAAAATCTGTTTTTTTTTGCATTTTCAATAATTTGGCTGACACCTACCCACAAAAGCCACTTTAAGAACCGATTGTCCAGTGTTATTTTTACCGGTTTTTCTCGTTCCCACCGCTCCAGCGTGGGAATGCGCATTTAGACGCTCCAGCGTCGCGTATCAAAACATATTACCTTTTAACTCGCTAAGCGGAGCTTCTTGGCATTGCGTTCCAAAACAGAGCTTTGGAACGATATTGTATTGTTTTTTTTTACTGTAAAGATTAACCCATCAATGTTTGAGGGATTGCCACCCGTGACGCGACTAATCACATTGCTGACGTTATTGGGGCCAGAAAAAGTAGCACTTTCAGGGCTACTCAAGTTAAAGTCTTGAAAACTATGGAAAAGATTGCCACCGTGTTGGCGGCCCAAGTCCGCCCCGATTTGATAATCGGGGCCCGGTAAATGGGCGCGGGAGCCGAGGGTGCCATCGGTGGTGATTTCAGCGTTGATGGATAAGCTGATGATTAATAAAATAATTGTGAATAAAAATGGTGATTTCATTATGTTTCTCCTGATAATAACGACAAGGATTGCTTATAAGAAGGGATTAGATCGAAACCCTACTCAGATTTAATCCTTTATTATAAACAATCCTTGTCGTTATACATTCAGACAGGGGGAAATGAAAAACAGAAATGCCCATCTCCCCCTATCAATTATTTCAACTTCATGACTTTTCCAAAAGGCACTGTTCGCTGGCGAGTCAAGTCAATTTTGAAGGTACTGGGATTCTCTATTTCTTCGGTCGTACAGTGCTTCAATTGTGCTTCGACATAACCGCCCGGCAAAATCACCATAAATGCATCCATATCAATATCAGGCGAATCAATTTGCACATTGCCATCTAAACCTAATCTTGACGAGGCACAGACTAAACTCTCGTAAGATTTAATAAACTGTTCAGCCACAATGCGAATATTACCCCCATTACCGGCATCAGCTTGGGCTGTAATTTGACCTTGATTCAATAAGATAAAGCGTGAATTGGCAATATCAATATTTCCACCATCCTCAATACCACTTTGCACGCTGGTTGTAATACGACCTTGATCAAATAAATAAATCATATCGGTAGCATTAATGGTAATGTTGCCACCACCCGCATTAACTGCGGAAGTGTCAATTGCTCCGCCGTTGCCGATGCTGAGGTGCCGGGCCGTGACCTCAATATTCCCGGCTGGTCCAGCATAAGGAGCCGGGTTGGTGGAACTGTTGTTAATACCGCTACGGAAAAAGAATGGCCCGATCTCCTGCGAACCGGAAATCCGG
>JAYQWI020000894.1:0-15553 GCA_035871815.2 Candidatus Parabeggiatoa communis | reverse complement strand
AAACAACCCATTCGGGTTTCACTCTTTTAGCTTATGGGGGGCAAGCCATAAGCTTTATTAATTTTAAAAACGCTCACTGTAATCAATGAATGAATTTGAACAATTAACTTCACTTTTAAGCGCTACTAAAGAGACAAAGCGGCTAGAACGTTTGGAAAAACGTCTTAATGATGTTTCTCAACGTAGTCAAGAAATCGCTGCTATTTTACCAACCGCCTTGCGTGTATTGCCTGATATGGCTGATTTTACATCAGCTTTACAATCCCCGCTAGAAAGCAGTTTAAAAGAATTATTGCAACACGACCCGCATAGTTTTGTCGAAGGCATTTTACCCCTGATGGGGCCTATTTTGCATAAAACCACTGCCGAAACGATCCAGCCAATAAAAGAGGCCTTGCAAGCACAACAAACGCATCTCAGTGATCTTGAAAAGTATCAGGATAGCTTTGAAAAAGGTTTTGTTCACCAACAGAAATTACATCGTTCCCTAGATAAGCATCTGAATGAATTTGAACTCACTTATATTAATCAATTCAATCAATTACAGAATTTATTACAGACACAACAAACCCAATTGAGTGATTTTGAGCAATATCTGGATAACCTTGAAAAAGTTTCTGTTAATCAACGCATGCAGTTGGGCAACTTTGAACAAGCACAACAAGTCGAATTGCAAGAGATCAAAAAATATCTTAAAACACTTAAACAAACACACATTAATCAAGAGACACAACTGAGTGCCCTAGAGCAATATCTTAATAAGCTTGAAAAGGTACAAGTGAATCAATATCAGCAATTGAAAGAAGTGAATCAGCGTCATCATGAGGCTGCTAAAAAGGCACAAATCAATCAACAGGGATTATATCGTTCTCTCAATAAGCAGATTAAATTGGTTTTTCAAGCCCTTAAAACAAATATTAACACGCTTGATAAGCATGTTAATAGCCTTGAACAGACTCAAGTGCTTCCCTCTCAAGTGAATGATTTACTGAAACGATTCGAACTGTGTGAGCAAAGCGTCATGCGCTACGAGCAATTAGAGAATCGTCTCAATAGCAGTAAACAACGTGCTCTGGAAATTGCTAAAATTTTACCAAAAGCTATCGATTACGCCAGCCAACAAGCTACCCAACCGGCTATATTGGCAAAGGATCAGGAACTGACAGATTCTCTACGGGGGCCGGTAGAAATGTGCCTCAAAGAATCTATCCGCCAAGACACCAGTACGCTTGCTCAATCCTTATTTCCCGTGATAGGGCCTATGATACGCAAATATATTAACGAAGCCTTTAAAGTGCTGTTGCAAGAAATCAATACCACTTTAGAAAGAACTTTTTCTGTCCAAAGATTAGCTTGGCGCATGCAAGCACTGCGTAGTGGACGGCCTTATTCCGAAATTGTTTTGACCAATACTTTCATCTATCGGGTTGAACAAGTGTTTTTGATTCATCGCGAAAGTGGTTTACTCATCCATCATGCCAATATCGATAACATAGAAATAGGTGATAGCGATGCGGTATCGGCGATGTTGACAGCGATACAAGATTTTATTCGTGATTCATTTTCGAGTGGCAAAAATGAAGAACTTAACAGCGTTGAAGTGGGTGATTGCACGGTGTGGCTAGAACGTGGGCCTTACGCCGTATTGGCTTGTGTGATTCGGGGTATCGCGCCCCTGAGTTTAAGAGAAAGCATGAGCCAATTGATTGAATTTATCCATGCACAATCTAGCGAGTTATTAGAAAATTTTTCTGGTGATAATACACCATTGCAGTCTTGTTTACCTTTGTTAGAAAATGCGCTACAGTCAGAAGAGAAAAAAAAGGCTATGCCACGCTTATTTTCTCCGCAGTTATTTGTTGTATTCATTATCATTTTGCTTGCCCTAGCCGGCTGGGGATACCACTATTTTGAGTATCAGCAACGTTTAAATCATTATATAACAGCCTTGCACGAAACGCCCGGTATTGTGGTTCTTTCCAGCGAATCAAAGGCAGGCAAATTAGAGATTCAAGGCATGCGTGATCCCTTAGCTGAGGAACCGCAAGAAATAGCCCGTCGCTTTAAACTGAACGACAATGATGTCGTTTTTAAAGCCAGAACTTATCAGGATTTAAACAGCCTGTTTGTGGAAAAAAGATTACTGCACTGGTTAAAACCACCCCCTACCGTGCAAATGTCTCTTAAAGGAAGAAGCTTATATTTAAGCGGACATGCGGATCAAGCTTGGATAGATAAAGTCAATAACAGTATTGGCATGATAGCCGGATTGACTGAAGTCGTCACAGATAAACTCATCAATACCGAAATACAATTTAAAGCCTTTTTGAAAACCTTGGATAACACACCCGGCATCATGGTGGTTTCTAGCAGCCATGAAAACGGTCAACGATTTGTGACTGGTATGCGTGATCCGTTAGCCGACGCACCTGAAGAGATTGCCCAACAAAATAAAATCAGTGATGTGAACATGCGTTGGACACCTTATCAGGATTTAACGCCACAGTTTATTGAAAAACGTGTACGACTACGCTTAGTGCCGCCTTCTACAGTAGAAATCCGTTTGGTAGAAGACACATTACACTTAAGTGGGCATGCACAAAAAACGTGGATAGATAAAGCTATCAACAATGCCCCCAGCATTGCCGGAATCAATAGAGTAGAAATTAAACAGTTAGTCGATACTGACAGTTTTTTATTGCTACAAGTCCAGCGTACATTAAAGCCGCCAGAAAGCGTTACTTTAAGCGTACATAATAGCGTGTTACGAGTAATCGGACAAGTTAACTCGGCCACATTTCAGACATTACAACAGCGCATCCAAGCTTTCCAAAATTCACAAAAAGAGTTGGCTGGCATAGAAACGAGCGGATTGGTCGATATTGAGCATGAAATGCGTGTACTGGTACAATCGGTCAAAAACCAAAAAATTTATTTTTATGAAGACAGTACAAAATTGACATCAGAACAGGAAACGGCTTTAGCGAAGCTGCTTAAAGATCTGCAACACTTGCTAACTTTAGGGCAAATGTTAAATCAAATAGTAGAACTTCAAATTACCGGAAACACTGATGGCTTGGGTACGGAATTATATAATCAACAGCTTAGCCAACGACGTGCAGAAGTCATCATTAATTGGCTAGAAGAACAGGGGATAAAAAAACACTTTTTAACGATCATACCGCCCAGCAAAATCCGTTTTGGAGAAACGCGGCCTAATCCTCGCTATAGAAATGTCAATTTTTCCGTGATCACTTATCAGTGAAGCGTGTTATCAATTATCAAATATCAGTTCCACGCTAAAGTTTCGCGAAGCGAAACTTTAGCGTGGAAATCAATAAATACCAGGGTTTCATATAGCCAGTAGTACAATGGATAAGTTTCATCCCAGGATTGATTCAAGAAAAATAATTTATGGGCAATCACAAAAGATTTCCCCTACCGACGTTTCTGTCTGGGCAATTCCTTGTGGTTGCCCTTTTGATATTCTATTTAGATAGGCTGATAGGGAATACAAAATTACCGATTACCGATAAGCAATTCCCCATCTTGACAAAGCATTCAATTTGAATCAGCATACTCTCTGCTCATAATCCTTCCAAAAACAGATAGCATTTGTTCAGAAAAACAGAGTTTATGGTAACTCCTACAAACCAGTAGCTACCGATGTCCATTAGCAAACACAAACCCAACTTCATCAAATATTCGATTACCAAAAATCAATGAGTTAGTGTGAATGACATATCAGAGGTGTTCTTCTGAAGGGAAATTGGGAATTGATGTGTGGTTGCCTGCCCAAAGACAAAAAAAATCCAAATCCTTGAGCCTTGTCGGCGTTTTCGTTTTTAGAGAAAATGTTTGAAATAAAAAAAATATTATAAAACAATATCTTGAGCAGCACATTAACGTAAATCATTGATTTGTATGGACTATCCATTGATGATGGGCAGTTATGCTGTTGCTTTTCATGGACATCATTGCTACACAGATTAGATATAAGGGGTTCCAATGCGCCAGCGTTGGAACCCAAAAGTGCCGTTCAAACCCGCTAATAAATTGATTTGAGCAAGTCATTAATGCTCTGTTGTTTTTCACCGTGCTTATCTGTATAACCATGCCACATGAATTTGCTGACGTTATACAAATGTTCTCCTAATGCTTCTTCAGCATTCCCGGGTTGTTCGCAAATAAAACCAACCACAATCGACTCATTAAAGCCCTCATTCAAAAAAACCAGCGTAATGATGCCGTCGCGCATAGGGAAGGTGCTGTAATGCAGAGGACCATAACCCGATTGACCTAAAGTTTCTGCAATTCCAGCCAATCGACTAATCCAAGCACGATATTGTTCTATCTGGGGTTGTCCACCAAATCCACCGACTTGACTTGTTTTGGTAATGAGTCCTTTCTTACCCAGCAAGATAAACACACCATCTATCTTATTATCCTTGCTGGATGCAAAATCTAAAGTGGCTTGTAAGTCTTTTGACATTTTCGTTTCCTCTTTGTCATTGTTAAAAAGCGGGCATAGTAAATTCGTTACAAAATTCATTGGCGTGACCTTATACCTTCAAACTAGCCAAATAAAATAGCGAGTTTCTTTTTAAAAGTAGGTAAATAGCTTTCAATTTTCTTCATCAGGGTCTTGTCACATACAAAACTAAGTATAATTGGCCTATGAAATCCCTGTTCTAAAATGTGTAAACTCAAAAAACCATCCGACAATTGAAAAAAACCTGATTCCATTTTACCCAAACCACTTTGTTTAAAGGCTCTTAGGTTGAGCCGACTCAAAGTGTTTGAAATTAACTTGAAATCAAGGGTTGTTGGATAGCTTAAAAGCACTAAGTTATTGTGGGGCGCAAATACAAATATGCCTTTTATCCCCTTTGCAACTAGCTTAGTCATTAAATAGTCTAATTCTCTTCTAGCTGGAGAAGCTGAAGAACGTTTGCTGATTTGAAAGTATTTAAAAATATGACAATGACCTCCTATAGCTTATAAAAACCATTTTCCCAGTCACCTGATATTTCTCCACCATCATCAAACTTCATGATGCCGTATCCATGAGGTTTTCCATTAAAAACAGTACCTTTATAGTATCTTGCAGACGGATACTCAGGAGTTCCATTAGGGAAAAATGTTTCATTATGAGTAGTATCACTATCCTCGTCCTGATGAGGTAGCCATAATTTGTTATATTTACAGTCAATATTTTCGAGAAGATTTGGCATCTGCCAGCCGATAAATTGTGCGCCATCATGTTGAAACAATATTGGCACCATATGAGGATCAATACCTTGCTTAGGAATTTGTGTAATAGGACTGATATGCGCTAAAGTCCCCCACTCCCCTTTTTTCATAGCCTGTTTCATTTTTTCAGGGGTTAATATCATGGCAGATGAAAGAATGTTGCTATTTAATGCTCGTTGTACCGGATCAATAAATTCTCTGATTTCTCGCAAATCATTGACATATTCTTGACTATTTTTGGTCGTATCTTCTACACAGCTGAGATTAGGGGCATATAAAATATTATCAGATAAACGTTCAGGCTCTATTTTAAGTTTTAGACCCTCTTCTGCGATTTTTTGAAGATAATTTTCAATCCTCTCTGGTCGAGGATTGCTGAAAACCCCAGCGATTTTACTAAAGGATTCAGCTACGCTGCCTAAGCCACTGCATATTGAGATAATTTGTTCAAAGTATTCGATCATTGATAATCACCGTAATAAATTGAATTGAACATTATTAATTAAATTTGTTCTCCTATCATGGCCAAAAAGAAGAATTGAGCTAAGAATTGACACTGGAAGTCTTATCTCCTTCTATAATCTTATGCTGAGCAATGCACATTTTTTTCCATAATTTTTTTAAATGTGAACAAAATCAATAAGTAAAATTGCTATCATTGTTTGATTGTGATGCACAAACCTTTCAACGTTGCCCAAGTCGGTGAGGGGGAAATGCGCCATCAATATGCGCTGTTCCAAGTTTGATTTTTAACGCAAATCTGATTAAACTGCTCTGCGGTTGGGAACACGAGCTTGTATTGTCATGTTGTTTTGATTATGAGGCATGGTTGATTTTCTCCGATTGTTGTGGACAAAATAAGATAAATATTTTTGATGCCTCAGTGAGTCAATTGAATGGCTAAGCAATCAAATTTTAGTGGGACAAATGCGGTTGTTGTAAATAGGCAACATTCATAGGCTTAACTCTTATCACCTGTCATTGACAACCCTAGTGTGTTTTTTTATTATGTGTTTGAAGTAATCAATACTTCGGACCGTTTTTTGTGCATAAAAGCAAGGCATTATAAGTGCTTCATTTTATTGAGGTGAATTAAATTAAAGTTAGCTTTTTAGCTTTTTTAGCTAAGTTGCGTTGTGTACCCCTATCAAAAATAAAGCGGTTAAGCGACTTAAATTTATGCCATCAAAAAGTGTCCGAACCATTGATTAATAAAATCATTTTATAAATAACAATACCTTCGTAAAATTATATCAATTTTATGTGGTTATCATATTGCCAATGACTAAAAGTAGAGAGGCACAGCCGTGTGTCTCTATTTCAATCAGCGCATGAGTCCTTATTTTCCATTTCACGCAAAAGTATTTGCTTAAAAAACTTTTGTGTAAAATGTTATATAGATTGGCGAAGGCATTGAAATAAGCCAAGTTGTTGTCAGTCGTTAAGGGCTTTATTTTATTTATGTAGAAGTGTATTAAGGGGGCTGCGACAAATCGTGCCATGACAATTAACCCAGTCTAAGTTGCCCAAGTGTTTAACAAAAACTTCTGAACTTCTGAACTTATGAACTCATTTTTGAACAAAATATCAAATTGAATAGTCACTGTTCACGCCCATTTTTGTTTTTACTGACATTAAAAAATACCCTTAATTTTAGTTATATAATGTCATGCTGTGTGAGTGTTATTTTTTTGCCAAAAAAAATTATTGGATAAATGGCAAAAAAACTTAATCACTCAGCATGACATTATGAGAGTTCTCAATTCAAAGGAATATTAACTATATATGCAAAACTCTAACTGGTTAGAAAAATGGAAAGATCGTCTGCCTAGTAGATGGTTGGCCAAACTAAAAGAAGGGCAGCCTGAAGATTGGTTAGAAAAATTGAAAGAGTGTCTACCTCAAGAATGGTTGGACACATGGGCATTAGATCAATTAGAAGATTGCCAGCCAGATGAGGGATTGGAATACTGTTTAAAATTGTTAAAGTCTGAAACACGGGATGAGATTCACGATTTATGCAATGATTCAGCAAAATACATAAAGTTAAAGAGTGATCTGGATAAAAAATATAAAGATGATTGGGTTGAGTCAACAATTACGGGACGCGCACAAAAACATAATCCTTTTTTTCGTAAAGAAATAAAGAATGAAACCGATGAATATGGTGATCCTAAAAAGAGTGATTGGAAAACCAGACGACTCCCTAAGTCTTCAAAACGCTGGGACAGTGAAGAAGAATCTCATGGTCGAAATCAACCGTTTCTCAGTTGGGAAGATTATTTGCACTCAGCTATCATGCTTTTATTAGATGGAATTAGAATATGGAATTGTCCAAAAGATGGATTATTGATGTGTCATTGTCCAAAAGATCAAGAGCCTGAAATAGCGAAACAGATTAAATCTGTGGTAGATAGTTTAGTTTCTACGGCTTATGGAAAAGAGAAGGAAATTAAGGCGTTAGATAGTGATTTTAGGCATAAAGCTGGAGGAACAGAGTTTTCTTTTCCTTCATTGGTAGATGACGAAGAAGTATTGGTTCATCCTAATTTAAATCTTGAACAACCCAATGAATCAGATGAAAATGAATCAGATGAATCAGTAGAAAAATTTGATGATAGCAACGAAAGTCAAGATTTTACTATTTTAAAAGTGATTAACGATGTTGGAAAAGAATTAGACTATAGCAAATTGTGTAAAAAAGTCCTCGATCGCGTGGGTAATGATCCTGAACTGCTTAAGCTTGTTGAACTCAAATTTGACGGATATTATAAGGCACGCGAAATAGCCGCGGTGTCAGACTTTTCAGCAAAAGATGTTTACCGGTTAGAAAAAAGACTTAATACTCGGCTAAAAGGACTCTCTTTTGCAAATTATATTTGATGAGCCATAAGTTTTAATTTCTAGACTTACTAAAAACAATACATTCGCTAAATTATGTAAATTATAATAAGATTATTGAATTTATTACTTAAAAATAAATAACTTAGTATCTTTAAAATTTTTTTAGCGTCTTGACTAACAGAATTTAATTAATTTTCAATTTGTTATATTTATAACCATAATTTAAAATAAGTATTATTGCGACAGTGTTGTAAAAAAGGAGTATTACTATGTCTAATTTAGAAGCACGTATTAAAAACAGTTTGCTAGAATCTTCGAGAACACACGGATGCCGATTATCAGAATTTAGCGTAATCGGCTCTTGGATAGAACCCTCTCGTTCTGGCTTTTGTTGGGTTGATTTTGCATGGGATTTAGATAATTGCTTGTGCTTTCGCTTAGAATTAAGAGAACATCAAACTTATCTGACACAAAGTTATCTCGTACAAGATTATAAAACTCAAAAGAGTAACAAAAATACATCAAATATTCCTTTCAGGTGGGGGAAAGAATTGCAGCCGGCACTTCAATTTTCGCCTGATGGTAAATGCCAGCTAACAGAAGAAAATGTTCAACGACTGGTTCAACAGTTCGTAAATTTTCATAATGGATTACAGCAAATTATTACTAAGAATAAGTGGCAAGAGCTTGTGCAGCAATTTATGAATTTACCTAAAGAATTCTTGCAACTCATTCTTGAAAAAATGCCAGAAATAGCGATTTATCAGCCAAGTCAGGCAATAAAGCTAACCAGCTTATTGCAAAATGACTTTAGTAAAGTAATCAAGGTAGGTTGGGAACTCGCTCAGGTAAGGTCTGTGAGATCAATAGCAGAACCGGTTAAAATGACTAAACCGATTAAGTTAAATGCAAATCATACGGTAGTTTTTGAAATTAATTTACACGTTTTAAAGAATAGAGAAATCAAAGTATTATTGCGATTACATCCCTACGGGGATAAAAAATATTTACCAGAAAATCTCAAACTCATCGTGTTTGATAAATCAGATGGAAAAGCTTTTGAAAAAAGAGTTCAAGGTGAAAAATCTGGCTTACAGCAACCATGGCAATATCAGCTTGGAGAACAGTTTAGCGTTATTATACAATTAGATGAAATGAGTGTCATAGAACACTTTGTTATCTAAGCAGTATCTCAGCATAAGTAGTAATGGTGTTTGCTTGGCAAATAATTTATTTTAATGGTAAGCTTTTCGATTATTCGTTTGCTATTTGTCACACACATTACTGCTTTGTGTAAGATCACCTATTCATCTATATATAAGGATCAAAGTATCAGGCAACAAAAATGGCAAAACAAATTATCATAAAATTCTGGGGCAATTTTGATGGCGGTTTTCAGGTAGAATTGCCTAAAAAAAGCCTACTTTTGAATAAACAAGAATCCCTAGAATTGCAAAGAAATACAAAAATTTTAGCAATGTATGAAGAGTGGCGAAAAGACTATCTTATTTTGATTTCTACGCCACCTTTAGTTGGTACCCAACTTGTGCGGGGGCATCCATTATTTGACGACGCTGATAGTTCTGATAAAGAAAACAGGGATTTTGAAAATATCATAGAAGATTGTCAAGAAAAATATGCTGATTTGATAAGAGAATTCAAACAATGGCTTCAATTGGGAAAAATCTATGAAAAAATTAGAGTGTTGTTAAAAAACACCAAGGAGGAAGTTCGAATAATCATTTTGACTAAAGATACTCGACTAATGGGGTTGCCTTGGCATGAGTGTGAAAACGAATTTGATGCTAAAGTCGTAGTTGCTTTGGGTTCTCTCAATTATAAACCACCTAAAGAAAAACTTAAAATATTTAAAAAACGCCAGGTTAGAATACTAGCCATTATTAGTGAGGTAGCTAATCTTGAGGTAAATTGTGATCGTCAAACGTTAGAGGAATTATCTGTCAAGGAAAAAAATAAATTAATCTTCAAAAAGATAATAATAGAATCCCTAAAAAGGCATGGTATTATTTTTTATCCTAGCTCGTTATTGGAGATTACTGAAATAGCAAAAGCTTTGTTTGGTGCCATTTCAGAAATCCGTCATCAAGGTTTGCGGATCATTTCTAAAGAAAAAGAAGCCGATATTCAACCCGAAAAAAATAATATTACACGCGAAGATTTCATAAGACTTTTAAAAGATAACAACGGTTGGCAGATTTTTTTATTTGCTGGACATAGTTATAGTGATGACAAATGGAAAACGGGTTATATACAAATAAATAATAACAATAAAATAAACATTAAATATTTGCTAGAAGATATTATTCCAAAAGCTATTGATGACGGATTAAAACTCGCCATATTCAATTCTTGCGATGGTGTATGGTTAGCAAACCGCTTGGCAGATGTGGATATGCCCCAAAGTATTGTCATGCGGGAGAAAATTCCAGACAAAGTAGCCGCATTGTTTTTTAAGTCATTTACCGAAGTGTTTGTTAGAGAAGGTAAGTCACTTTATTCATCGTTAGCAGAAGCGCGTTCAAGTATAAAGATAGGTTTTGAAGATGAGTATCCTGGCATTGCTAGTTTACCTTTGATTTACCAGAATCCGGCTGTGGAACCACCAACTTGGAATAGCTTAAAAGCTGGCCCTGTTCTTGTGTCAATACAAAATACATATAAGAACTTGAGAAGTTTTGTTTGTTTTTTAGCAATGCCGTTTAAAAAGATGTTGAACCAAAATTTTAAGGATATTTTAAAGATTACATTACAAGTTGTTGGGCTTTTTTTAGCTTTTTTTGGATCATATTATTATCACTATGTCATAGATAGACCAATTCAAAATCAAATTCTATTTGAAATAGTTAAAAAATTAGATGAAGAAAATAAACAGGAATATTCACTCGTTGCCACTGTGCCAGATAAAGTTTATTTGATTCAAGCTATAAGAATTTATCCCTCTTATTCTAATAACCAAAATATTTCTGATAAGAATATTAAGCAGGCTCAATTTAAATTTCATACCTATTCACCAGTTAAATTAACTAAAACTCAAGAAAGCAAGGCTCTCTATTACGAAATATCAAAAAATTCTTTGCAAACGATAGTGGGTAAAGCCAATGATAAATTTTCATTTGAATACTCAAATAATACTGAAGATTTTGAATTTTATTTCCTATTTGAAGGTATAAAAAATAAAAAGACAGTGGAATTTGGATGTACAATAATTTTTGTTACTGATAACAAAAATAATAATCAACCTGACTGTCTTGTGAAAGAAAAATATTATCCTTCATTGATTCGTGTTATTCCTTGGTGGATATGGGGATCGATACTTGGTATTGTTTTGATTTTATCAATAGAAATGCTCTATATAAAGGGGGAACCTGACGATGATAAATTTCCTTGATAGTGGATACATGAACATAAATAATCTCATACAATATGCAATTATTTTTTTAATTGCCTTATTGTTAATTAAATTTCATGATTTTTTAATTGGCACTAATGAAGAAAATCCCTTTAAACATTCAGTTATTGATTTAAGCTTCAATGAACGATGGGGTGTATATTTAGTGTTGTTTATTGGAACAATGGTATTGATGTTTTTGATTGCATCATCTTTGCCATTTAAATTAGGTGGAGTGATTGCTATAATTGTGGCTTCTATATCAAGTTTTTTTATTATTTCTTCACTCAACGTTTTGTTGGCTGAAATGAAAGAAGATAAATTGTCGTTCAAAAGGTTAATTAATCAAGATTTTTTATGGACGATCTATCTGATCATATTCACAGAACTAAGTTTTTTAAATTTTGCGGCTGAAACATTAACTTATACAAAAAAACCATTTTTATTTTTCGTTTTGTTATATTCTCTAATAATAATTCTTGTAGGCATATTTCTAGGTATCCCGAAAGAAGGGGAAAGAAAAAAGATCCCTGAGAGTTGGAAATTGAAATCAATTATTATATTAGACCCTATCATTGTAATACTTTTAGCGGATATTTTAGCAATAATTATATTGAGTGTCATAATTACAATACAATAAAGCAGGAGATTAAAGTAAATATGAGTATAAATTGGCATATAATCACAGCAAGTAAAGGTGGAATAGGTAAAACATTGCTATCACTATTGTTATTAGCATATAAAGCTCAAAAACAAAACACTAGCACTCTGATTATTGATTTGAATGCGACAAATACAGATTCTGCTGCCTTACTTCTATACTCTAGAAATAGGGGTAAAGTTTACGAATTGAATTTAATTGAAAAAATTCCAGAACTTGGAGCCGAAAAACTAATTATTCGGAAAAGCTCTACAGAGACTAACAATGAGCCAGACTATTTTTGTGTTGGGCAACTAGATAATCCATTTGTGCTCTGTACTCCTTTTCTTTTCGCAAAATTGCTTTCAATAATCAAAGAATCGGCTGAAGAAATTACTAATTCTTTAGATATGCCATTGTTACAAGATGTTATTATTGATACAAATTATCATTTTTGTAATTTGTTCGGTTCCCATAAAAAACAATATGCTAGTTATATTGATGGTGTACTCAAAAACGATTGTTTCAATATATTTTTTCTTTGGGTTTACCGCCAATTGGATAAATTATTAAACAATAGAGAATCGAAAGAAGTCGAGATTATAGAATCGACTGCTGTAGCGATTGAAAGTTATTTGACTGGTAGTCGATGTCAAGTGAACAATGAAAATTTTACTAAAAACGATACTACACGACTTTTACATGTTTTTAGTCCTATTTCATTGCTATCATCTCAACAGACGACTAAGGATAAAAGAAATACGCTTCATCGATTTGCAAAAACACTGCATGATATCATGTGGGAACCAAAGAAGGATGTTGTCATTACAGAATTAGAAAAGATTGGGAAATTACAAAATGAAAATACATGTATCAATTTTGAAATATTTGTAAATAAGCTTGATCATGCTAAAACTAGAGTAGAACACCGTTATAATAAACAAGATCCGCATCTTATTATTATTGATACACTAGAGGAATTCATTAATGGTTTAAAGGATTATCCAATGAATATAATTCCTATCTGGGCTTATATAGCTAGTTTGCAATATTATACTGATAAAAATAATATAGATATAATATCTACGATAAGGAATATGGACAAGCTTTATAAAGACAATTTTCTTAAACTGTGGGAAAAGTAATGAAAATATTCTTTTACCAAGCTAATAGTGAAACAGCACCCTTTGATGAGTCTTTCCGTAAAGAACTTGGCTTTAATAATTCTGATATTTTTTTCTCTAAGGAAGAATCTGTAATAAAGGATCACTTAGGACAAGTGAAAGTAATGTTACGTAACAGAATTAATAAAGATTGTAATATTTTTATAAATTTTGAACATAAAAATATGTTTATCAAATTAATTAAAAGTTTATTTCATGGAAATTTAAAGGAAGTAACGCCACCAGACAAGCCTTCAAAAGAAGAGCTTAATATTACTAATGAAACTAAATTTTCTCGCTTTTATGATAAAATGGAATCAAGAGAAGTTTTTATAACTGAAACGACTACAGAAGGAGAACTAAAGAAAGAAGCAACAAAAATAAGTGAAGTCATAGAAGAACCGGTAAAATTTAACTTGAAACTAACGGAGGCTAGATATAACATGACTGAGGAAGAGATAAAAGAGCTACTCGCTCAAGATGATGACTTGCAAAATAAGAATGATGAGCTACAAAGCTTGATTAACAAGCTGGTTAATAACCAAGGGGAACCAAATGAAATTGATCGTATTTTTTTTGCAACAGTTGGGACTAAGGGAACAGGTTCTATTGTGAGACTGAGTGAAAGACACAACGATCCTAAAAGACAGTTTTTGGGTCCAATTATAGAAAATATTCTCGGTGGTCTTGAAAAACTGGATGTTATTATTAGACAACTTAATAGGGGTAACCTTGATTACAACTTTTTCAAATTTGGTGATACAGAGAATGGTGGAATGATTTGCCTCTCAATTGTACCTGGAGCCGACCCAAAACTTTGGCTTGGATTTGTTAGTGCTACTTACCATGGAGAGCGGGTGTTTTTGAATTTCAGACAAGCATCTTTATCCAAAATTCTCAAACTATCCAAAAATGATATGCTTGAATATTATCCGTAAATTTGAAGAAACCAAGTTTTTTGAAAAAACTTGGTTTTTTTATTCATCAAAATTTACAGCTAATAAAATTTTCGCTCATATGGGGAAACGGGTTAAATTTTGATTTGTCCGTTTATTATCAATAAGTTATGACTACATTTCACCTATTTACCCACATGAGCGAAAATTTTTATGACAACTCCCACAAACTGAAAAAAAATGAGACTCTTTATTTACACTGCCACAAAAGAAGTCCCCTTTGAAGAATTTTTAACCTCATTGGTAGTTATGAAAATAGCAAGCGTAGGGTGGAGAGCGTAGCGAAACCCACCATAACAAGCGAAATTAGCACGTAGATTTCCCTTTTTTAGTCCTTCCAACAAATTTATCACTTATCTTGGAGTTCACTTCCGCGAACTCCAACCGACATAAGCTGTTCACCCCAACCTACGCTTTTTGGATAATAGATTGCATCATGCTATAGCTGGGATAAATGTTTTTATATCCGTACAAATGAAATTGTTCGGTGAGGGAATCAAACAAGCGTTTGATGAGCAAATGAATGGATTGAGTGAGCAAGTGGCTGCTTTATAAGACGCTTCACGCCTAACTCCAGCATCGCCAACAATTTCTGCCTCACCTGTCGACTCGCCATCAGTATCAACGACAAACTCACCGATTGTGAAAGAAACAGATCAGGATGCCAAACAGGCACCATCACAACAAACCATGATAATCGCTTTAAATCCAAAAGAACAACGATTCTTATAAGAGCTTAATTTTAAACAACCTACCCTCTTACCACCTATCCGTTTGTAAAAATATTTTTCAACACAGAGTTCACAGAGAACAACAGAGTTACACAGAGTAGCCAAGAGAAATCTCTGTGTTGAAAATATTGATTATAAACAATCCTTGTCCTTATTGTTTTAATCACTTCCAACACTTTGATTAATAAAGATTAATATGAATTATTTTGGCATTCTCCTTTTGAAAACCGGACGCTTGTTGTTCCGCTTTTTGATCGTTTTGATCACAATCGCCACGGTTTTGATGATCGGGTTAGCGATCATTGGCCAACTTGTGCGTGATCGCACGGTTGAATTGGCTTTGTTGATGTACATCCCGCTTTTACCTTTGGGTTTATGGGCGGTTTTTTGGGATGGCTTACAAGCTGGCCGTAGTCTGCCCCGTTTTCGTTTTAGTTTGACTCTCATTGGGTTAGTGATGTCGATTTGGGGTGCTATATCCATGATGGGATGGGGAGGGAGTCATGCAGAATCGGGTACTGAAGTCACGGTGTTGCATTGGAACGTGTATTGGGGGG
>JAYQWI020000893.1:0-2788 GCA_035871815.2 Candidatus Parabeggiatoa communis | reverse complement strand
CTTTGATGAAAACCGCAGCAGAAGAAATGGTACAGAAAGGAGAAATGACAGAGGCTCAAATGAAAGAACTGCTTACACGCATAGAAGAAGAAATCAAAAAGCTTTGAACAGGATTGAACGGATTGAAGGATTAACAGGATTTATTAAGGTTTATCGTCTAAACTGTTGAAACGATTAGTTATTGTTAGTTTTGCTGTCTTTAAAATCCTGTTAATCTATTAATCCGTGTAAGCATGTTCAAAATCTTTTGGCGAATGTATTAATATAAAATCCTTGTAGTTATTGCAAAGGGAACACCTTGCAACCCCCGTCAAAGTCCTCAAAGCCTCAAAGTTTCAAAGACTCTACCACTCCGCCTCGCAACGGCCAAACGTAGTAGGTGTTAAACTTGCCGACGAAGTTGACGCAGCCATTGGAAAGTAAGACGAACCATGCGAAGGTTGTGACAAACTCGCGGGTAGAAGACGACCAGTAAAAGCTCGCATACAGGCGCGAAAACGCGTCACCTTCCTTCCATTGATCCGTACCTGCCGCATTGGAGACTACTGGCGAACGATATTTCCTATCTATCATAACCTTCCACTCTTCTTTCGTAGGTAAACGCCAATCACCAGGCTTTGAACCATCACTGAGTCCACATTGTCCATCAGCTAATTGAGCAACCCGTTGCATAGCACTTTCCCAATTATGTTTCCCAAAACAATTAGCATTTTTTAGCCATATCAACCCAGTTCGATTATCTGTGACGGTGCCATCACCATTATCAATATAGCGGTAGTTGGCAAGTTTAGCTTGTTTTCTTTGTTTTACATTCCGAGCCTTTTCAATTTCTCTTAAACGCCTCACCAATTGCTCTGCCGATTCTGGCCGTTTTGCCGGATCAGCGCGAGTACAACTAGAGAGTAATTTAAACCAATCGAGGGCATGTTCTAAGGCTTCTTGCTCAACTTCAATAGGCTGTTCTTTGGTGAGCAGACGATACAGGGTTTTTCCAAAGGCAAAAATATCGCTTTTGGCACTCGGTTTGCCATAGTCGGTATAACCACGTTGTTCTGGCGGTGTGTAATCCAAAGTGTCAAATATCGCTTGCCCAAATCGGCTTAATCCTGAGCGACTTTGTTGTACCACGGCCTCTTGCCGCAAAGAATGCGCGACTTGAGATAACCCAAAATCGATGATTTTCACAGAAACCTCGGCGCTTTTGGAAACCGAAGCGGTTTTTAACAAGATATTCGCTGGCTTCAAATCTAAATGATAAATACCGGCCTCATGGGCCAGTTGTAAACCTTCAGCGATTTGTAAACCCACTTGTAAACCCCTTTCTAAATCCATCGCGCCGTATTGTGCTAACCAGCTTTCACCATCTATCGCGCCTTCAAGGTATTCCGTCACAAAATAAGCCCGTTCTTGTTGGACATTATCGACATAGCCATAATCCAGTGGCTCTGGCACAAAATCGCCCGCAATGTCGGACATTAAAAAGGGTTCTTTAAAAATCTCATCGGGTGACGCTTGGCGCGTTTCCCAAAAACATTTGACAACCACGCGCTGCGTTTTTTTCAAGCGACGTTGGCATAAAAACACGCATCCCATCCCACCAGCACCCAATAACTGTTCTATCGGATATTTGTGGGTATCGTGCAAAGCATATTTTTGCCGGTTAATCGCCAGTGCAGCTTGTAAATGCGCTAATGCCTCAACGTAAGCTTTGCGCCGTAATTGCACCTGAAATAAATTAAAATAAGCCAAGGCTTTCTCATCAGGATGAGTCGCTTTTTCAAGGGCTTGCTGAAATAACCGCTCAGCTTGCGCCAAATCGCCTGTCGAAGATAAAGCACTCCCCATCATCAGAGACACACGACTGTATTCAGGGGTTTGCGTCGGCAACTGTTTAAATAGGCTAACCGCTTCCCGAATCAATTTCAGGCTCGTGCTATTGTGTTGCGTAAACTCATCGCGGGGCTTAATTTGCGGCGATAAATCCTGACGCGCCATCAACTCCGTGATTTTTTGTAAGATGTCTTCTGCTAAACCTTTGGTTTCTTTCACATCGGCTTTGGTTTCCTTCACATCGGCTTGGATTTCTTCTAAAGTGGCATAAACCGCTTTCGCCCAGGCCAGCATTTCTCCCAGTTGATTGTCAAAGTGCTGGGTAAAGCGTATTAATTGTTCATGGCGCATTTGCCAAGCGATTTCAGTTTGTTGCCAGTTTTGCAATTGCAAGGCGAGTTGCCCCAAATCGGGCGATTTTTGCGCTATCGCTTGAGTGAGATTGTCTTCAGCCTGTTTCAGCGCCATCTGGAGATTGCGCACTTCAATACATAAGCCCTCGCGTTGCAAAGCCGCTTGTGTTTTTTCGAGCCGATCATCTGTGCGGATTAATTCACGAAAGAAAAAAAGTACACCATCGCCCAATAATCCGTCATAACGGAGAAATGCCGCTAAAGTGTCTTCCACCAGTTCGATGTGCTGCATTTGTGCTAACACCAAATCCGTGATGGCAAAGGTATCTCGATAACTGATGAGGGCCGCTAAATCGTTTTCAGTGATTTCATCAATCTGAAAGATTTGATCCGTGTGTTTAGCAAAACGTTTCAGTGATTTGGCGCTTTGTTGGCGAAAATCCGCTAACACCGGCGTTTGAAACCTTATTTGATTGACAAAGGGTTGTAAATAGTGAACTTCAATTTTTTCAGCAAATTCGCGAGTGATTTTGGCGTTGAAAATCTTTTGGGAAAAGCCCAATTTGTCATGAGCCACTCCGACACTTATCGCCATGAGGGCATAA
>JAYQWI020000892.1:0-3116 GCA_035871815.2 Candidatus Parabeggiatoa communis | reverse complement strand
TTATTAGCAAATTGCATTGTCACCGTGATATTTTTACCCACGATTTTTTTAAAGTCCAACTCCTTGGCTTCCGACAACAATTCTACTTTAAAATCAAATAAGCCAGAAATGGACTCATCCCCTTGGAGACTTTTAAATAACAATTTGTCTTTCCCAAGGGGAGTCGTCACCGTAAAATCAAGATTATCTTGTGTGTAAGCCATTTGTTCAATATGGGGAATAAATTAAAATAACTATGCCAGACTAGATGATTTGTAACGCCATCTGGATGTTTTATCTTCGATTGCAAAATGAGGTTTGTAACACTGTATTTTATTTTTTCTCCAACTCAATTCCTGGTTGAGGAATTTGTGAAAACAAGAAAATGTTCTGGGCGGCCTTACAAACCCAGTCCCGCATCATAAAAAACTGAAATTTGACCTTCTTTAGTATACGTTAAATTCCAAACACTAACTACAGTAGTTATTAATGATCAGGGCGACGTCAAAGTCGAGACTAATATTTTGAATACTAAAGCTTTTTAGCTCAACGATGGCATAACAAAATTCATAATTTATAATCTATTGTTCATTAATACTTTTTAAAAATATATCGTCATTTCATATTATAAAATCAATAACTTGTATATGACTTTGACGAGGCCCTGATTGAAGATTGACTCGACGCACTCACCCAGTAATCTTATATACGAATCGCTTGCCGTTAATAACTGTAAAATAGCAATGCGCCTATTTATTCAATAAACTTGGTTTTTCAAAATTTATTTTTCTGAATGATGAGCAAAAATCACCTGAATAATAAATATTAAGCATTCAAAACAAAATTACAAACCCCATCCTGCTATACCACCTGCAAGAACATCGTCCCTTTTCCTTACTGACCACGCTTGAACCTTTCATCCATAATATCCAGAGAACTATTGAGAAGGGCTATGTGCAGTAAATGTTTTTCTGCGTATCGGTTGATTTTAAGTAAGTGACGAACAACTTTATAAGCCTCTTTACAAGAAGTGAATCCCGGTTGCTTTTTGTTTATACGCCCCTGGATCCTTTCCAAGTCTTCTTTCAGTTTTGTTGCCTTGTCCGTATAGCGAATAGGGTAATGATAGTTAACCTTGCTGAGGAGGCGCATGAGTACTTCATTTTTACCTTTTTTCAATAATTCAATAACGTCCTTGTCCAGTTGTGCCTGAGTTTCATCAAGGGGCAAATGGAGAACGGCAGTGACTTTATTCAGGATTGGGCGATTATATTTGAAGCTTTCCTGCGTTCTGGCAATAGCCGACTCGACGCAAATAGTAATCGCTTTCCCAACACCACCACTTACTATTTCTCCAGCAGTTTCTTTGATGGCATTCTCAAGTGGGTTGACGATCCCGTATTTGACCCCTAGTTTGCCCATGTGCCCAGCTCCATCTATAATCGCTTCATTTTTATTACCCTGCTTAAGGTTAGCAATTGTCTTAACGCCCAGCGTTACGCCTTCCAGGCCTTCATCTATCACATAGCCGCCGAAATTGTTATCTTCCTTGGTCATTGCGCCTACCATTGTTTTGAACGGATCAGAGGTTACCGCTTCGTTGATAATTCCAGTAAAATCATGTTCCAGTATTTCGGTAGACTTAGCTAGGCACTGATCTAGGCTATCTTCATTCTCTTCTTCTAATTGTGGCAATGGTCCGCTTTTTTTCTGCATAAGCTTGTCAAATTTGGCTTTGTTGCCGATAATTTCAGCGTAATGTTTGGCAAAAGCATCACTCACGCCCAAGCTTTGCGCGGATTTTTGTGTAACCGTGATATCCTGACCGGAGGGTCCATAACAAAAATCGTTGGGGCACATCACATGGTTACCAGTATAATGTACTTGATTCTTGATGCGTTCCATTAAATTATCAGAGTTACTAGCTATTTGTTCTAAATGCGAAGTAGCTTCGTTGGCATAGGTGTCGAGATATGCCCTGAGCCACTGAAAATAGTACAAAATGCGCGCCACCCTGATTTTCAAACGACTGAAAGAATCGGGTTTGTACTCAGAGGTAAATACACGTCTCAACAAGCCCGGGTTAGCACGTTTTTTAGCATTCCCAACCCCTGAAATTTCCTGTTCTGACACCAAATGAATGACAGCGGCTATTTTTGCAGGCGTGAAGTCAATAGGCTGATTGTTTAGCGTGAGACGACTATCGACGCAGTTTTTATAATCTTTGACGAATTCTCCCAGATCATAGACCAATGAACCTAGCATGGCATCAGCAATAGGCTGATTTTCTTTGGTAATTTTCGTCGGAAATTCCGCCCCTGAGCGAATCGTGTCGATGACCTTCTGCTTCATTTTGCTGTGCTTGGCAATCTCAAAGGTTTTTTTCGCAGCCCAGGTAATAATTGCCCCAGTTGCAACAACAAGCATACCAATTGGCCCTGTAGCGCCAATTGCTGCCACCGCCACTGCTATACCCACCCCGACTGTGAGATTTGTGCTAAAACCCAGCATATTTGTATGGGCCATAGAATTAGTCAGATCAGTATGGATAAAAGTGCGGATACTGTTTTTGATTCTGTGTTTCAAAGTACCTGTGCCGTTGACAACGTTGTATACATCCGAAAACAACTCCTGCGATCTTTTTTCTGCATTCTTGTCACGGATCTCCTCCACGAGGGTATTGGCCAAATTCATTTTAGGCATCACTATTTCTCCAAGCTTGTTAAATTTATACTGTCCACCGTTATAATTTGAGTATTTGGTGGTTAGTCACCACCACCTGACTTGAGCTGTTGGCTGTTAGAACCCAAAAGCGCAAATTATGACGATGCTAAGTATATTAGAGTAGTAAAAATCCGATCTCAATTCAGTTTAGGATTTTTTTAAAATTTAATTTTTACCCGTGCAAATTCTAGTATGATAACAAATTTTAAATATAATTAAAAAATTTTAATTCCCAATTATCATCATCTCATCCGCCATTGAACGATGCGCTGTTGGTAGTACATTTCCAATGTTTTTTTTTCACTTGCGGGTATTGTTCGATAATTTGCGCTAAATGTGGTTGGGAAAGTTCTAAAATTTGGCACGCGGTTATGGTAATGACGGTGACTGTTCGTGATGATCGGGTTAAAAAT
>JAYQWI020000891.1:0-5098 GCA_035871815.2 Candidatus Parabeggiatoa communis | reverse complement strand
CGCATCAAGATTAGGTTAATCTGGGTGTGAATTTTATTAGGCCTTGAGTCTAGGGACTTTTGACGAGCATCCCCCATTAAGTCGCTTGGATACAAGTGGCCGTTCGGATGAGACAGCCCATCCAGGACTCCAGTTGCAACTTGGTTTTTGAGTTATCAACGGAGAGCGAATTATCAGGGATAAATGATCATGGATGAGTAAGAAAAAAGAAGCTGAAGTCATCAACTTAGATCATCTTAGCATAGCCGGTATCAGTGGTATTTTAGGTCAACCAGAGAAAGCCTGGCGACATAGCCTCAAAGAGTGGACACAAATGAGTCAAAAAGTGTTGGCCAAGGCCCCTAATATATTAGTACTCCATGAGGGCCCTGACATACCGAATACCCGTCTAGGCGGCAATCGAAAAATACGACAGACATTAAGCACTGTAAAAACTCAACTTCTCGTCATTTGTGGACATACTTACTGGAAACAACCTCTTGTTTCATTTTCTGACAATATTCAAGTCCTTAATCTTGACTCTCGTGTGGTATTATTAACACAGAAGGGGGTTCAACAGTTAGACGAATGAATCCGTATTCGCTCCTTTCATCCATGATAAGGCATATCCAAAAATTATCCCTGTCGTTTGTAGGGTGGGCATTAGGTTTTTAAAGCCCCCCATTCCCCTATTAAAGATTAATGGCCAGACTTTACCACAATCTCTTCTCTTAAAAGCTAACAATTTATAGCGGCTAATAATTCCCAATTCAAAAACTTGCATAATTGAGATTATTTTCTATATTTATTATATCTATAACCAATTAGAATCTATAACCCTATTTAGTCTTGATACGACTGTTTTTCAACCTTAAAAAATCGTTTACGATTCATTAATTCACTCCACAAAAGCTTGTCACAAAAATCTTGACTCTGTGAGAATCAGCCAATCATTTTGATAACTGATAATTGGAGCATTGATAATTGACAGACTGGCATGATTCTATCTGTAAATAATAGGAGAAGAATATGTTAAACATAACCTCCCTTTTTAAAACGGGCTCCCTAAAAGGCGCGTTGTTTCCTTGTCTATTTAATCAGTCTCAAAACGGGCCCCTGCGAAACGTCATCACCAGACACTTGGGGCAAAAGCGGGTAGCAACCGTATTACTCAGTTTGATATTCATTGGTGTACTTGCTGGTACAAGTCAAACCCTCTATGCCGCTTCCTTGACTGTCAATACCGTGACTTTATCTGATGATAATGTCGCTGATAGCGATTATCTACTCAACTTCAGCACTTTCACCACTGATCATAGCGTTCGCTATTGTGTTGATACGTATATTAGTAGTGATTTCTATTTGACTTTTACCCTCAACAACGGCGCGCTATGGGAAAACCCACTGTCTTCTTCATCACTCTCTATCGAAGGCAGCACCGTTTCTCATGCCATAGTTGAAGGCGGTTCCAGTGCTGATAACTTTATCACGTTTTTGATACACAGTAACACGGAGTCTATTTCATCGGGCACTTGCTTTGTTATTGGGAAAAGTACTGATATTGTCATGCGTATTCCGAAAGGCACACCATCTGCTACCCAATTTCAAATTGAAGTCGAAACCAACTTAGCCACTAATTCGACTATGCTTATTGAACCCATCCAGACTGCTGACTGGGTAGCGATACGTTCTGAGATTGACTGTAAAACAGTGACAGCCATACCAAAAAAGGAATGTGACACCTTGGTTGATATCTATAACGCAACGAATGGGCCTAACTGGACGGATCGCGCTATTAATAAATGGAATATGACACAAAACCCCTGTATTTGGACTGGCATCATTTGTACTGAGGGACGTGTCACGCGCATCACGCGAAAGCAGCAAAACTTAGTGGGTACGCTCCCCAAGTTGAGTGCTTTCACCAAATTGCAGATTTTCGATTTGGCTAACAATCAAGTGAGCGGTTCTATCCCATCAGATTTAAACGCTTTAACTCAGTTGCAGGAATTCAATCTGTGGGGCAATGAATTGACTGGCCCTATTCCTAATTTAAGCACTTTGACCCATTTACAGAAATTGAAACTGGGGGGGGGTAATCAACTGAGCGGCCCGATACCTGATTTAAGTACCTTAAGCAATTTGCTTGATCTCGGTTTAAGCAACAATCAATTGACTGGCAATATCCCCAAATTAAGTGCCCTAAGCCAATTAGAAATACTGAATTTGGGCAATAATCAATTGACCGGCTCAATGCCAGATTTGAGTGCCTTGACACAATTAGAAATCCTCCACTTACAAAACAACAAACTCAGTGGCACGATTCCTGACTTAAAAAACCTGACTCAATTGCAAGAACTTGACTTGCAAAATAACCAACTTCGTTCTGAAATACCCGCTTCGTTAATCAATTTGACTCAATTAAAGGCCTCTGAAGGATTAGACTTAAGCTATAACGCATTAACGGCTACCGATGCCGACTTACTGTCTTTTCTCAAGACGAAAAACCCTGATTGGGCTGAAACGCAAACCATTCCACCTACCCTTTTGGAGCCAAAAGTACGTTCTTCAACTGAAATTCAAATTGTGTGGGAACCTATTCCCTACACTGACAACCTTGGCTATTATCAAGTCAAGTATGCGACTCAGTCTGGCGGCCCCTACGACAAGAGTAAAACAACCACCGATAATAAAAAGGCTAATCATGACGTGGTGACTGATTTATCACCCGACACCACTTACTACTTTAGAGTGGAAACGTACACTCAGGCACATGGTGAGCAAAAAAACGATTTAACCAGTGTCTTAAGTGAAGAAGTCTCAGCCCATACACTTGCAGATCGTGGCCCAGAAATTGATGTACTGGATGACAATGATAATGCAAGCTTGATTGTCAATGGCACTGTCGTTGACTTTGGCACTAGATTGCAAGGCTCTGATGTGATTAAAACATTCGTCGTTAAAAATAGCGGTGAAAGTGAACTCACCCTCTCGCAACTTATCGTCAATGGAAAAGGCTTTAGTCAGACACAGCCTCTGGATGTGACTACCCTTCAGCCAGAAGAATCAACAACTTTTGAGGTTCGCTTAGAGACCAACACGGTTAACAGTTTCAAGGGAGATGTTTTACTGAAAAACACGGATAGTGATGAAAATCCCTTTAAATTTGATCTCAAAGGAACAGTCATTCTCTTAGCTAATGAGGGTAAGTGCGAAAAGCAAAAAGAGATTCAACAGCCAGAATGTGATGCCTTAGTCAGTCTTTATCAGAATACGAATGGGCTCAATTGGGCTGATAGCCCTAACAATCAATGGAACGATTGGTATGCGCCGAATGCACCTTGCAATTGGAAAGGGATCACCTGTACTAATGGGCGTGTGACATCACTTGATAGAGCGAATAGTAAGCTTTCAGGCACACTGCCTGATCTCAGTGCCTTAAAGCGTTTGCAGACACTGAACCTGAATAACAACAAACTGACCGGTTCAATGCCTGATTTCTTAAACAAACTGACTCGTTTAGAAACACTGGATTTGGGAAGTAACCAATTGACGGGTACAATTTCAGATTTAAGTCAACTTAAGAATATTAAGGCATTAAGCTTGGCTAAAAACAGACTGAGCAACAGCATTCCAGATCATTTAAGCAATTTGGCGGGTTTAAATACGCTCCATCTCGACAATAATCAACTGAGCGATAATATCCCCTCTTCTTTAGTTCAGTTGACTCAATTGCAGGATCAAGACGGCTTAGATTTAGGCTACAATAAATTAACGGCATCTGATTCTAAACTGATCAGCTTTCTTAATGCTAAAAATCAAGGCTGGAACCAAACCCAAACCATACCCCCTTTTGTGCTTGAGCCAATCGTCTTATCAGAAACCGAAGTTCAGCTCCGTTGGGCATCGATTATCTACCAAGCAAATGGCGGTTATTATCAAGTCAAGTACACCACTGAATCCAGTGACGAGTACAGCATAGAAAAAACGGCTGATAAAAAAGCAACCAGCCATGTTGTCAAAAACTTATTACCCAATACCACTTATCTTTTTGTGGTAGAAACGCATACGCCGGCACATTCGCGGCAACAAAATGCATTAACCAGTACGCCGAGTCAGGAAGTCAGAGCCACAACAAGGAAACAACTCGGCCCGGTGTATACTTCTACCCCCCAGCCCAATACCTTACTTGATATGGGCAATAGCGAACTGGGTACACCGTCTACCACTACGGCCACGATTATCGTCTTAAACGGGGGAGATAAAGCACTTGATGTGAGCGAAAGCGTGATCAGTGGCACGCAAGCGAATGATTTTCGCATCAAAAGCGGTGCCGCTCCCTTTTCACTCTCTGATAGCAATACCGAACAAGCGCTAGAACTACAATGTATACCCAGTCAAGTCGGGGTGCGAACGGCCATCTTAACCCTTAAAACGAATGATCCCAATCAATCCAGCGTCAGTTATCCTTTAACGTGTCGAACGCCAGGCCAAAAAACCGGAAAACCCGTTTATGATTCGATGCCCGAACCGAATAATAGCTTAATGATGGGTAGCGATGAATTAGGCAATCCCATTTCTAGCCATATAACCGTATTAGAAATCGGCACGGCAACGCTTGACGTGACAGCAAGCAGCTTAACGGGGCCCCATGCCAGTGATTTTAGCATTGTCGCAGGAAACGCACCGTTTTCAATAGCCGATAATGACGCGCCCCATACGCTTTTTCTGCACTGTCTTCCTAGCGAAATAGGCGAGCGCACAGCGGATTTAACCATAACCACGAATGATCCAGAACGGATTACAGTCAAATACCGTTTAAAGTGCGAAGGTATCGGATCCATTTATGACTCTCAGCCAGAACCAGGCAGTACCTTAACCTTGGGCAGTGATGATGATAGCACGCTCAGCGCCATTATAACCGTCTCAAACAGCGGCAATGACACCCTTGAAGTGCTTGAAAGCCAGATTAGCGGTAATCATGAAAGTGACTTTAGCATCAGTCGTGGCGCGGCCCCTTTTTCAATACTGCAAGACGGCGAACCTCACACACTGAATATACAGTGTTTTAGCAATCAGAGCGATGAGCGCACAGCCACTTTAACCCTCACCACCAATG
>JAYQWI020000890.1:0-6664 GCA_035871815.2 Candidatus Parabeggiatoa communis | reverse complement strand
TACTCAGATTAAGTTTTTCTAACTGACTCAATTGCTCAATTGATTCTGGAAAATTGCTTAATCGTTTGTTATGCAGATCAAGTTCTGTCACATGCCCATTTTTACATTTAACACCTCCCCAAGAATCACAAGGCGTATTGGTTCCATTCCACCAATTTTGGTAAATATCAACTAGTGCTTCGCATTCAAAGGGTGGAATTTGAGTCACCGCAGGACAGATAGAACCTTCAAATCTGTTATTATCCGGTCCTCCAAATTTATTATACAGTTCAATGTGTGCTCGATTTAATTTGCCAAGAAACGTTGGAATAGTACCACTAAGTTGATTGTTGTATAGATAGAGTTTCTCCAGTTTGCTTAAGTTGCTAATTGAGTTAGGAATCGTACCGCTGAATTGATTTTCGACCAAAGAAAGTATTTTCAATTGGTTCAGATTACCAATTGAATCTGGGATAGGACCACTAAGCTTGTTCTTGCTCAAATAAAGTTCTTCTAACAGACTTAAGTGCCCAATTGATTCTGGAATAGAAACTGTCAATTGTCTGTTATACAGTTTAAGTTCAGTAACATGTCCATTATCGCATGATACCCCACCCCACTGACAAGGCTTATTGGTTTTATTCCAACGTGTTAACTTATCAAGGCTTAATTTAGAAATGTCAACAAGAGCTTTACATTCAGTTTGCGGAATTTCTATCACCGCATGACAGATAGACCCCTCAAATCGGTTATTATACAGTTCAATGTGTGCCCGATTTAATTTTCCAAGAAACGCTGGTATAGTACCACTGAAATTGTTGCTGGATAAATTGAGTATCTCCAATTTGCTTAAATTGTCAATGGAGCTAGGAATCGTACCACTGAGTTGATTTTTAGCCAAAGAAAGTATTTTTAATTGGTTCAGATTACCAATTGAATCTGGAATAGAACCTGTCAATTGTCTGTTATACAGTTTAAGTTCAGTCACATGTCCATTATCGCATGATACCCCACCCCACTGACAAGGCTTATTGCTTTTATTCCAACGTATTAACTTATCAAGGCTTAATTTGGAAAAATCAACTAGCGTTTGACATTCTGTTTGTGGAATTACTGTCACGGCCAGACAAATAGAGCCGCTAAATTGTTGGTTATTGGATAGATCAATATCAACTTTTGCCTGACTCAACTTTCCAATAGATATTGGAATAGTACCACTGAAATGGTTGTTGGATAAATTGAGTGTTCTCAATTGGATCAAATTACCTATGGATTTTGGCAAGGAACCATTGAATTGATTGTTGTTCAAACGGACATCCTTTAACTGAGTCAATTGAGTAATAGATTCGGGAAGAACACTACTAAGCTGGTTCTTGTACAAATAAATTTCCTCCAATTGGCTTAAATTACCAATGGAGTTGGGAATAGAACCACTTAATTGATTATCTTCTAAACGAAAAACTTGTAATTGTTCTAAATGACCAATTGAGTTAGGAATAGAGCCACTAAACCGATTGTTACTTAAATCAAGTATCTCTAATTGGTTTAGCTTACCAATCGAATCAGGGATAGTACCATTGAGTTGGTTACGCGTCAGAGAAAGAAAGGTTAATTGCGTTAAATTACCCAGTGATTTTGGGAGAATACCAATTAAATTATTTTCAGAGAGTTCCAGAGAGGTTAAATAGTTCAAATCACCAATGGATTCGGGAATTGTACCACTGATTTTTTTGTTAGTTAATCTAAGTACTATGACATGTCCAGCACGACATGTTACGCCTTTCCATTGGCAAGGACGATTTGTTACTCCCCATTTATTTAAAAAAAGTTTTTTAGGCCAAGATTTACCATTCGTACTATTATAAAAATCAAGCAGAACTTGACATTCAAACGTCGGAATTTCAGTCACTGATTGACAAAAAGTATCAGGGATAGGAAAAATAGCCTTAATTTTTTTAATTTCCTGACTCCAATTATCAAATTGTTGTTGCACTTCTGATTCATAAAAAGTAATGTTTGAAACTTTTCCACGATCATTGACAATTTTTTCGGCAATTAGCTTATTTAAGGGTTCTAAAATATTAAAATGACTACCTCCCTTTACCATAAAAGCTTGAAAAGGACTTTTGCTCTCCTTAGCAATTGCTGTCATCCTCCTAATCTCATCAGAGATAGTAAAATGGATTTTGCTACCTTCAAAATAGAAAGTAGGATTTTGTAAGGTTGCAATAAAATTGAGCGGCGAACGAAGAGAACTCTCCTTCTTGATACGATAGTTAAAGGGCGTATTACCATAGCCTCTTCCATCACGCACTACCGCATAAATATCAGGAGCACCTCCAAAAGAAAAAGCCGCTCTTACTTTATCAGAGGCTTCTGCTACCAGTAAGGCTATGGTTCCGCCAGTGCTGTGGCCAGCAAAATAGATTCTTTCTGGATCGACATACGATAATTGTGAGAGATAGTCAATCGCAGCCATTGCATCATTCACTTCTCCATAGAAAAGTTCAAATTGCCCTGGATTGTCATTTTCGCCACGCCATGAAGGTACCATCACAACTAACCCTGCATCCCTAAAAGCTTTGGTATATTGATCATCTTCCCATGCAGATTCACCAATACCACCAAATCCACCATGAGCCCAAATGATAGCTGAATTTTTTTTTCCATCTTTTGGTGCCGGCGTAATATAGGCTGCTAACTGACCTACTGCTGAAGGGTATTCAATCAATTCAAATAATCCTGATGGTGGGATAGGTGCTTTGCCATCTGGTTTAAACTGGTTTAAAATCAATTTAGTTTGAAAATCTTTTCTGGCTTCCAAAAGGGTTTTAGTTTTACACCCTTTACATTCAACTTCTCCTACGGTCAGTAATTCGTTATATTTATAATAGTGGTACTTAAGAGTATTGATATTTTCAAAATGAAGTTCAACGTGACCTTGATTGATACAATTACCAAAAGTAATGATTTTTTGAAAAGAAACTTTTTCGGTTGTTGAATCAAGTAACTTAAGTTTTCCACCACATGATGATGAAGGGTGCTCAATTAAATACTCTTGTGGAGTAATAGTAATTTTTATAGGCCACAAAGTTGGATTATTTTCAGTACCAGTGCTGCCATGCCAAACACCATTTATATCATTAATTAATGTAGCCTGTGATATTGGCGAAATGACTAAAACAACAATAAACATAATGATATGTAGAGTGAATTTTTTCATAATGAAAACCTTATTTGATGTTAAAGTTAATAAATTAATACCTCAAAATGGCAATTAGATTGTAATTGATTGAAAATAGATTATAAAATTTTTAAGAGGAGTGGACGTAAACTTCTTTAATCTATATGTTATTATCACAAATTTATAAGTGAATTGCCATTTTTAGGTAATAAATAATTTGATTTTTTGGTAGTCCCTATAAACTGATAGAGGTGGTTATTATTTCTTTTATAATATGCCGAACTTGTTCCGCAATATTAGGTTCCCAATGAGGCAATTTGGTATCTAATTGTTCAGGGGAAAAGGGGTCAGTACCCTTTTTTATCCAGTCTCAACAATAATTGGGGTCAGAGTAAAATTACTTCCCCCGAAACACACAATAGCATTCCTCAATTAACCGAATCAATTGGTCGAATGCCTTTATGTAAACCACGCAGCCAACTTGGCTACGATATTATTAGAGTCAGCAGCATAAGCCAACTCACACAGCTATTTAAAAGTTACCTCCTTTAGTTAGTGAATGAATACAAAGAAATTATCGCCTTTGAGCCACTCGGCCCACTTAGCGATAATTTCCATAAGTCACCAAATAGTCAAACTTAACGCCGGCTATCGCAAAGGTTGCAACATGTGGGTAGTGCATAGGCAAAAATATCTTTCACCATGATAGGCTGTATCACCAACACCAAGGATACAAGTATTTTCTTTCCAACGGTTGTAGCCCACAAGCCACTCCCCTCTTTTATCTTTCTTAGTCGTACAAATGCTTATTGGTTTTCTGTCTTTATGATCAGTGCCGCTCATCATCACATACATATCCACTGTTTTGCAAGTCATCGGGCAATCCAGTTTTTTCTTAGCGGCTAACCAATTGGTTATTATAATATCGCTTTTTGCTACAGCCACAGACGAAAGGCCCAAAGTCAGGGCCCCTGATAAAACGACTAAAGATAACTTCTTCTTAAAATTTAACATAAATTCTCCAAATAATTGGGGTCAGAATAAAATTAATTCCTTTGAAACACACAAGCTATGCATCTACCATTGTCAATATCTCATTCTTAACAAATAACAGGTTTTTGTAGATGGCTTTTAAATCTTCTATTTTAGTGGAATCGAAATTCTGCGAGATAAAATATTGATATTTATGACGTTCTAATTTTTCCAAGATAACAAAATGCCAATTCTCACCGGTAATATAAGCCCCTTTAATGAATTGCCAGTCATTTAATTCAACCGCTGTAATCAGTTCAGCTAACAGTTGTGGTCTTGGATTGCCATATTCTTCATGTCGTTTAAATTCTTGAATAAAAAAATAGGGTTTTTTGCTTTCGACTAACCCTTCGCAGACAACAAAATCACAAGTACCATTTAAGATAAATTTCTCTGTCGTATAGCTCATGGGTAGCTCATAAAAGCCACGTATTTCCTTATCTCTTAATAGAAAATCAATTTGGTTTAGCAAAGGAATTATGTAATAGACTTTCAAATCTTCTTCATAATAGCGTTCAACTAAAAATTTATTCTTTTTGATTAGATTGGCTAAAAACACTTCCACTGAGCTGTCTATTTCAATTGGATAATTAAACCATTCCTCAAAAATCTGATCATCTAACTTCTGCTTAATCTCAAATAATTTTTTTAACTCAGTATCTCGGATTTTGCTGTATTTGTAAGTCGGAATTTGATTTTCATCTTTACCCTCTAGGATATTAACTTTTTTCTTTAATTCTTCTATCTCTTTTAATAGTTTTAATTCAATTTCAGTATTCATATGTTCCTCAAGGAAAAAAGGAATTGGAGTTAGGCTAGAATATTTTTGGACCGGCCTTTGCCCCCTTTTCGGTATGTGAACCGCGCAGCCACCTTGGCGTTGAATCAAACGATTCAGTCAGGGCAACCACAAGGGATTGCCCCTACAAAACCAATGATGACGAATATCTCTTAAAAATGATTTCCTTTGAGCCACGCGGCCCACTTAGCGATCATTTCAATAGGTAACCAAATAGCTAAACTCAACACGGGCTATCCCAAGGGTTGTATATGCCTGTTGTTATGGCATAAACAATAATATCTGTCACTATGAACAATTTTATCACCAATAGCAACCGTACAAGTTTTCTGTTCCCAGCGGTTGTTGCCTAAGAGCCATTCTCTGCTTTTTTTATCTTTTGTGGTACATAAGCTTATTGGCTTATTGTTTTTATCAATACCAGCAAACATTGGATACGGTATCACTGAGTTTGCTCGGCAAGTCATCGGACAATCTAGTTTTTTATCAGCTGGTATCCAACTCATCATTATATTGGCATTTGCCACGGACGAAAGGCCCAAAGTCAGGGCCCCCGATAAAACGACTAAGGATAACTTCTTATAAAAATTTAACATAAATTCTCCGATTCAGTTATCAGTTATCAGTTAATGACAACCATAAAGAATTGTTTATACCAAAGATATTTTTTGGCTATTTTATTAATGATAAATGCCTAAACAAACACTTCATATTGAAGACGCACCTTACGTTGGTTTAGGGTACATGCTCGCTTGACGCATTAATCATTTTAAGACGAGATGTTGCATATAATAAATATAACTAAAAATAAATGTCAAGCTTTTTTGTCATTATTTTTTGAAATATTTTTTCTAACCGCTCCCCACGGCACTGGTTCACTTCAATGCAATCGTGATGGCGAAATAGGCTTTCATTGTCTTGATAAACAAGGCGATTCCCCTGTTTGGACTGTATTATTTATAAACGCTTACGTTTTAGCTTTTACACTGAACTGAACCAGTGCCATCTAAATTGTGGGCGCTTTATTCACCAGTGTGTGAGGGGTTCTTTCTTTGAGCGGTTAACGTGCTTTGCCTTCCCAGCCTATCTAAAGATTTTAGATCGCGGGTTGTTAGTGCATAGGCAATAATATCTATCACCATGATAAACTTCATCACCAAAAGCAGTGGTGCAAGTATTTTGTTCCCAAGTGTTGAAGCCAGTTCGCCACTCACCACCCCGTTCTTTACGGGTGACACAAATAAAAAACGAGGGTTTACCATTATTGTGATCAATCCCAGTTGGCATGGAAAATTTTAAACTCCTCGTTTGTCCACAAGTGGAAGGACAATCCTGTTTGTCGTAAGCCACTATCCAATTTACATATAAATCGGCTTTCGCCACGGATGAAAGGCCCAAGCCCAGTGTGCCCAACAAAACCACCAAAGATAATTTGGATGAAGATTTTGACCTCATTAATTTGTCTCCTGTTAGGTCAGTTATCAGTTATCAGTTATCAGTTAAGCCTTCCCTGTCATTTTGAATGGAGGGAGAAATCTTTTAATTAAATAGGTTCACAAAAATACATTAACCTTTTTTGCCAATATCGAATAGTAGAAGGCTGGTGTGCCGCAAAAACACGCTACCCACCCGACAGAAAATCTTAAAAGACTTATGTGTACCGACTTATT
>JAYQWI020000889.1:0-4242 GCA_035871815.2 Candidatus Parabeggiatoa communis | reverse complement strand
ACTATTTTTATCATGGTTAAACCTACTATCGTCAGTGAAGTAAATCACCCCGGGGATCGAAGGTCAGCCATCAGCGATTCGGGCAGATTTTGGCTCTTTCAATTAGCTAGGGGTTGGCCGGATCGCGCATGAATAGAGGGGTTACGCATCCCCATGAGGGGTTACGAGATCCACAACATACTTGTTATTTTCAGTGTCTAACTCTGTTACGCATCCCCATGAGGGGTTATGAGACTGACAAAAATCGAATAGATTGAGGACTCTGGCATTGTTACGCATCCCCATGAGGGGTTATGAGAGACAAATTCGAGGTAACCTGATAGGTGTAGCTCGTTGTTACGCATCCCCATGAGGGGTTATGAGCCCTATAAAATAGGAAAAGAATTTGCAATTGACGGGTTACGCATCCCCATGAGGGGTTATGAGAGCGTTGAACCTATCAGTGGCGTTGGATCGACGGGTATGTTACGCATCCCCATGAGGGGTTATGAGAAGTGTTTGCTTATTTTTTATTTCTTTCTCGTCGGCCGTTACGCATCCCCATGAGGGGTTATGAGACGTCATCAATAAACGCAAGCCGCCACCCTATCCTGTTACGCATCCCCATGAGGGGTTATGAGGATACCTGGACCGCCTGAAGACTTTGACTTTGTTTTGTTACGCATCCCCATGAGGGGTTATGAGCTTTATGTGATGATGTGCAAGAAGAGTTGCTGGAAGGTTACGCATCCCCATGAGGGGTTATGAGATGCGCCGTCAGTGCGTATTCGCGGGCACAACCAAGTTACGCATCCCCATGAGGGGTTATGAGAGATTTAACTTTGTTTCAACCGAAAACAGAAGAACAGTTACGCATCCCCATGAGGGGTTATGAGTAAGCGCGTCTCAAGTTCATTCAAAACAGATTCTAGTTACGCATCCCCATGAGGGGTTATGAGGATGTAGCGGGTTCTGAAGAAGAATTTGATTTTGTTGTGTTACGCATCCCCATGAGGGGTTATGAGCATAGAATATCAAGCGGTTTTGGGTGAGAATGAGGAAGTTACGCATCCCCATGAGGGGTTATGAGATTGTCAAAACGATTAGAAAAGATGAATATACTATATGTTACGCATCCCCATGAGGGGTTATGAGTGTTGAAATTGAAATAATCCGTTCATTCCGTTAATCCGTTGTTCTATTGATAGAGGTTGAGAGTTAAAAATATGTCTGAAAAACAGATGTCGGAAAATGTACAAAAATTGTTAGAAACAGAAGAAGTCAATAAACAAATGTTGTCTTTCCTAACTCATACACTTAACAATAGTCTTGGCACAGCACCAGAAATTTTACGCCAAACCCTTTATCTGCTTAATAGAGAATATGAAAAAGAAACAGCCCACCACAAAGCGATTAAAAATATACTTTCCTTATTGACAACCTTTTCTATTATCGAAAATTTAATTCAAACGGTTAAACAATACACAACTGAACCGGAACTCTTCCAATTATCTTGGCAGCAAGATAATCAAGGGGATAGTTCAGTTGATTTAGTGATTGCTTTTGCGTTACGTCAAACACTGGGCCGTCTTTTTTTCCAATTCAATAGAAAATTAAAGGTATTTCTGCCCCCTAATACCGAGTTCAGTTCCTATCTAAAACAATTACAACGTTCTTTTATGGAAGAAATCATTGTCTTGGAATTAAATAGTCAGAATGCGGGACAAATCTTGACTTGGATAAAGCAACATTTCGATATTTTGGTATTTGATGTTGAAGCAACCAAAGAAATTCATTTTGAGCCTAATAACACGCGATTTACTTTCTTATTTTCTATTTTTTCAGAAGTGATCTTCAATGCTTTAAAATACTCGGATGGACAAAACAAAATTCAATTGGTGTGGGGTAGCAAAGAAGACGAATACTATTTGATCTGTACGAATAGCTTTAACCCTAAATTGCGCTATAAAGAACAAGGTAGTCAAAAAGGGTTAAAATTTATAAGCAAATTGATCACAATGCTCAAAGAGTCACACCTAACATATCGTGAGGAAAACAATAGGTTTACTGTTAAACTCACATTTTCTAAAGTCAATTTTGAGGAAACGACATCATGAGAATAATTTGGATTGAAGATTTTGGTGAGATTAAAGAACCGGAAGACTCATTGGTTTCATCCCTATTCCAAGATTTGTTGGGTAAAAGGATTCTTTATGACAAGTGGAGTGATGCTGAAATAATGTTAGAAGAGGAGCCACAAGCTTTATTAGCATTTTGTCAAAAATATTCCATCAGTCATGAAATCATCTTGTGCCGCCATTACCATGACTTTGAAGAAATCATTGCAGATTACGACTTACTTCAAGATATCGATGTCATTTTGATAGACATCAATTTGAGTGCAGGTGTCGATCCTGACAAACCCCTACCCGCTGGTTATGAGCCTGAAAAAGGGGGGTTTTATATTTACAACAGCTTAATTCGTGACGGTTTTCCAAATCACTTGATTTGTTTTCTCACGGGTGAAAAAAATGCGAGCCTGATACCTTTTGAAGAACAATGTGAAAAAATATACATGCCTAAGCCGCAGGCGTTTGAAAAAACGGATTCTGAATATGCCAGGCTTCGGGCATGGCTTAATGAAAAGCAAGCAAACCGTTATTTGACGTTACGGCGCGGCATTATTGAAGGTTGCCGTTATCTTCTCTCACAACTTGAATCTCGCCCTGCCACTGAAGTGATCAAATTTAATCAGTTTCTTGAGCAGGGTAATGCTGATGAGATGGATAATGATATGCGGGATTATTTGAAAATCGTGCAAAATTTTCTGCCTCTTCGTCAACCAAAGGATAAGCATCACATTTATAAGCTGTTTATCAGAACATTGGCTCATGAATGGGAAATGGCAAAACCGGCTTTAGTTGGGGGAGCGGAAGAGCGACAATTGCAAACCTTTGGCTGGATTATGAAAAATGTGCGTAATTGGGCTGCTCACACCACTCTTTTTGAAAACATTGAAGAAAAATATATTGCTTTTCTCTTTTTGATCAATATGCGTTCTCTGTTTCAATTGAATGCGACTCAAATTTTACCCTTTGAAAAGGCTTTATTATTGACTTTTTTTGACAATCCACTTTCTCAAGAAGAGTTGTCAAGTCTGATAGATGAAAAACGCTTGAATTTGGCAACCTCCTATTCATTACTGAAAAAACAGATTCAAAGCGATAAGGAAGATGCCGTTACTTTTGCAGCTATGCTCAATAACCTAATCAATAGTGATAAAATTCTTCAACAAAATATCGGTAGTCGCTTATTGCAAATGTTTTGGCACGGTTTATCACCAGCTAGAGTGCAAAATGTTGTTTCATCAAAAACAGTTGAAGGCCGTATTAAGAATGCGGGTATCTGGTACACTTTTAAATTGCATCATTATGCTAAAGATAATCCAGAGACTTTTCTTTCTCACTTAGCACGACATCTCTATTCAGACAGTGACTTGAAATAATTCGATGGCATAATGCTGACAGGTACAATGACATATATAGGCTCTCCTCAGTTTGACAAAGAGGTACCGAATAGAGACGCGAGGCTTCTCGCGTCTCTCAAAAAGGAATGAAACAAGCGATAAGGGAAACAGGAGAAAAATGAAAATTTCAGCACATTTTTTATCCGCTCAAATGCACAATACCTTTCTAACCCGGCTTTTTTTAAATGCCTTTATAACTCAAAATCGGGCGTAATTTTCTAACGATACGCACCAAGTCGCGTTGCGCTCGCATGACTTTCAAAATATCTTTATAAGCTAATGGGCTTTCTTCACGCAATGGCTTTTCTAAACGTTCTTCAAACCAAATCCCCCGCATTTGTTTATGCAAGTCTTTGATTGTAATCGTTTTTCTGGCCTCATAACGACTCATTGCACGTCCTGCGCCTTATGAACTGGAACGTAAGGCTTGTTCACATCCGCGCCCTTCTATATGATAGCTGGCACTGCCCATTGAGCCGGGTATGATTCCGATTTCGCCTTCGGTTGCCGATATCGCCCCTTTGCGATGAACCCAATAGTCGGTTCCAAAATGTCGCTCTCGCTGAACATGATTATGATGACAGCCTATCATGCTTTATGTGTCGGCTGAAACGCTAAACCATTCTCCCATCAATACGGTAACCGCTTCGATTATCGCTTGCCGACTTAAATCAGCATAACGATAGGCCCATGCTATATCTTGCAAATAGGCTTCTCCGGCTTCACTTTCTGCTTCT